>NZ_RZTI01000002.1:0-12114 GCF_003997275.1 Mesorhizobium sp. M6A.T.Ce.TU.002.03.1.1 | reverse complement strand
CCGTCCTTGTCGAGCTTGGTCGTAACCGCCGGGAACACCCCCTGCCAATGCGTCATCGTCTGGTCTCTCCTTGGATTCGCTTTCGCAATAATGTATCCAATCTACAATATTCTATTTTAAAGTCCACTATCAAATCGACCCTGCGGCAGCGCCTATACGGGCATGTCACGCCACTGGAACGGGCGGATTTCCCTCGAAGCGCGGCACGGACACACGCACCCCCTCTTGCGCCGAGCGTCTGACCGCCAGTGCCGTTGCCAGCGAGGCGACGCCGTCCCAACCCGTCGCCGCCGGACGTTCGCCATGAAGCACTGCCGCGTCGAACTGGGCGATCGTGGCGGCGTAGAGGTTGGCGGGCTCGACCGGGATTTCCGTCATCTCGGTGCCGCGGCGAAGATAGACCCGACCGGACGGCGCCTCATCCAGGATGCCCCGGCCATAGATCGACCCTTCGGTGCCATGGATCTCAAGCGCGGTCTCGTGATGGGCGAACACCTGGCCCTCATGCATGTAGGCAATCAACCCGGAAGCGAAGTTGACGATGGATTGCACTTGGTCCTCGACACCATTCTCGCCGATCAGGCTGCTCGCCTTCATCGACATGACCTCGACCGGTTCGTCCGCGAGGACGAAGCGCAGAACGTCGACATTGTGCACGGTCAGGTCGTAGATGACCCCGCCCTGTTCCTTGTCCTTCGTGCGCCAGGTCTGCAACTCCTTGGGCAAGTATTCGCAATACATCGCGCGCGCGGCGAGCGGCCGGCCGATTTGGCCTGTCAGCACCAGGTCGCGGATCGCCCTGTGCGTCGCCGCGCCACGCATATGATGGTTCGTCGCCAGGACGACGCCGGCGCGGTCGCAGGCCCTGGCCATCTCGACGGCATCATACAGCGTCAGCCCGAGCGGCTTTTCGCAGAGCACGTGCAGGCTCGCTGCCGCAGCTTCGAGCGTGTCGTCGCGATGCCTAGCATTGTTGGTCGAGACGTAGACTGCATCGATCGCGGTTTCGGCAAGAAGCGATTTGAGGCATGTCGCGGATACCGGTATCCCGAGATCGTTGGCGAACGAACGGCCGCGCTCCGCACTCCTGCTGACAACGGCCACCAACTCCGCATCCGGCACCGACTGGATTGCCTTGGCGACCCAGGAGCGGGCGATCTGGCTTGCCCCCACGATCGCCCAGCGGACCTTGTCCGCATCTCGACGCGCGCGGCTCGCGGCCGGCACCGCTTGGGGCGTGTCAGTCATGGAGTTCCCTCGATATCGCCGGGCCGACCGAAAAATCACTGAATGTGACTTCGAAACCTTCACGTTGCGGCGAGCAGCACATCATGCCGACATCGATCGTTTTCGAGGGTGGGAAATAGGCAAGCCGCACCGGCTTCCAGTGGCCGTCGGACGCATCCAGATACTGGATGCGGATCGCTTCGGCGTGGCGGGTCAATCGGATCCTGACGCCGTCCGGACTTGCCGGAATGCTGACCAGCGACCAGTCGGACGCATCGTTGGTGACGACGACGGAGAAATACATCAGCCCGTCGGTGAATTCGATGCCGGCCTTGACCCAATGCGTCTCGCTCAGCCGGACCATCAATCCGGCCTGGTCGTAGAGCACCTTGTAGTCGCCCTTGACCGTGACCTCGGCGCTGAAGTCGCCCTCGACCTGGCGATAGAGGAAATGACCGCTGTCGCGCCAGAAATCGTAGAATGTCTCGCGCCAGAAATCGGTCTCCTTGCCGGTGCGCACATTCAAAGTGTTGCCGGAAAACGCGTGATGTGGTGGCGGGTTGAGCCAGGTCAGGTCGGTATTCTTAGATTTCGTCATCGGCTTTTGCCTGTTCGGTTCGCGTTGCGTGATGGGTTTTGCGCAGTCTGATTAGCCGGCAAAGTTTTGTCGGCGGCTACCTGAACCAGGTGTCCGACAGGCGGTAGCCCTCGGGAAATGGATCCTCCGGATCAACCCCGTAGTGGCTCACTCCGGTCAGCCAGGCGCGCCCGGAGATCTCAGTCACCACCGCGGGCACATTGCCCGCCATCGCCGTTTCAACGATGCGGCAATCGAAGACGGTGTCGAGAATCGAAGTATGCCGGAAGCGCTCGCCCACAGCGAGATCGCCGCGCGCATGCAGCAAGGCCATCCGCGCTGAGGTTCCCGTGCCGCAGGGGCAACGGTCGAGCCGACCGGGAGAGACGACCACGGCATTCTTCGAGGTCTTCACGCCGTCGACGACCCGCAGCGGACCGGCGAACTCGGTTTGGTTGACGGTGTTGATCGACGGGTTCTCCGGATGGATCGAGGGAAGCTGTTCGGCCGCTGCCGCCTTGATGCGTTCGCCGAGCTCGATCAGGTCGCGCGCCTCGTCGCGCGCCAGGGTGACGCCGACGTCCTCGGCATCGACAATGCAGTAGATCATGCCGCCGTAGGCGACATCGACCCGCAGCGATCCGATCCCGGGCACGTCGACCATCCGGTCGCGATGCATGACGAACGACGGGACGTTGCGGAACGTGATGCGGCGGCACTTGCCGCCACTGCAATCCGCCGTCACCTCGACCAGGCCGGCCGGCGTGTCCACCCTGACAATAGTCTCAGCGCCGCGCATCGGGATCATGCCCGCCTCGAGGGCGACCGTGACCGTGCAGATCAGGTTCGAGCCCGACATCGGCACGAAGTAGTCCGACTCCATGACGATCATGCCGATGTCGGCGTCGGCGCGTATCGGCGGCGTGATCAGGTTGACGGCTGCATTGACGCTGCCGCGCGGGTCGAACAGCAGCATGTTGCGAAGCCACGCGCTTTCGCGTTCCAGATTCTCCATGCGCTCGAACATCGTAGCACCCGGCGGCGGCAGGACGCCGCCAGTGATCAC
Source organism: Mesorhizobium sp. M6A.T.Ce.TU.002.03.1.1 (assembly GCF_003997275.1). NCBI lineage: Bacteria > Pseudomonadati > Pseudomonadota > Alphaproteobacteria > Hyphomicrobiales > Phyllobacteriaceae > Mesorhizobium > Mesorhizobium sp. M6A.T.Ce.TU.002.03.1.1. The sequence goes on along the minus strand of NZ_RZTI01000002.1, from coordinate 9,244 downwards.
CCGGCCCACCTCGCCCTCGGCATGGGCCCCGACGACCGTAATGACGCGATCCAGGTTCATTGGCTTGTATCCTCAGGTCCAGGCTTGTCGACGATCATCATGCACCCGGCATGCCTTTGTTCTAACGCGTGCTGCGTATTGCATCCAATATATTGGATTATTGCGGCGATGATTTTTTGTCAATGTGCTCATTCAAAAGAGTTGGCGTCCTGCATTCAAGCCGGCACCTACACGTAGTGATGGCGACTGGATCCACCCGGTTAGACGAAGACCATCGGGTGATGATCGACTATCCGGCTACAACCGCGTTCATGGCCGCACGCATCGTTCGAAGGCAGCCAAAGCGTCTTTCACATTTGGAAAGCAAAAATTGCTTCACAAGCCGTTTCACTTCGGCGCTTGGTAAAGCTCGGTCGCGGCCTCTCTCAGCGCGCGCCGGCTGTCTGGCCTGAAATACATCATGTGGCCGCCTTCCAGCAGGTCGACGCGGATGGGCTTCGCGCCAGGAAGCGAAGGAATCTGGCCGACAAGATAGCGTGACACCAAATAGGGTGTCACCAGGTCGGTGTAGCCGTTGACGATCAAAACGCCGAGGCCGGGGTTCAACGCGCGCGCCTGCTGAAGGTCATCCATCACGCCGACATAGCCCTGACGCGTCGGGCTCGTCCCATAATCCCAATTGCCGCTGACTTCACGGTTGAGAAGCCGATAGCTGAGATCGGTGCGGAATTTCAATTCGTCACGCATATAGCTGACAAAGGCGGAAGTGAGCACCGGCACGCTTCGGTCAAGGACCGGATCAGGACCGCTATATCTCGGGCTTTCCGGGGCGATGTCCGCCGTTTCGATCATGCCGTCATAGGCGCTGAGAACATTGCCCCTTGCCCGTGCAAACTCCCTGGCGAAGAGTGCGGTGGGAATGCGTGCAAAGTTTCGCTTGACGAGTTCAAGCGGCAGACCGGTGATTTCGGCCACGCGCGGGCTCGCCAGGCGCCCACCCTGTTCGAGCCCGCTGGCAAGCGCGACGAGATAATCGCCAAGCGCATAGCGTTCGACATCGGCCAACCGCTCCTGCAGCTCGGAACCGGTGACGCCTTCGCTGCGCAGGCGCACCGCCGCCAGCGACGGGAGCTCAAGCGCCCAGTGAAGCGGCTGGAACTCGTCTGGCCGCACGAGTGTGAACTCGAGCGCCGGCGAGATGAGCACGATGCCGCGAGGACTGATGCCGATGTCATCCTGAAGCGTCTTGGCAAGCAGTGCCGCCCGAAACCCGCCATAGCTTTCGCCGGCAAGAAACACCGGCGACGCCGTGCGGCCCGCCTGTGCCAGATAGAGTCGGATGAAGGCGCCCATCGCGGCAGCGTCCTGGTTGACGCCCCAGAAGCTGCGTGCCTCGGTGCCGGGCGCTTCGCGGCTGTAACCCGTTCCGACGGGGTCGACAAAGACCAGGTCGGTCATGTCGAGCCATGTGTTCGGGTTGTCCAAAAGCCTCTGCGGCGATGGGAGAAAACTTCCGTTAGCCGCCGTAGCCATCACGCGTGGACCGAGCGCGCCGAGATGCAGATAGGCGGAAGCCGCTCCCGGACCACCGTTGAACACGAAAGTGATCGGGCGCTGGGGATCAGGTTCCCGGCTCGGCTCGGGACGTAGCGTATAGGCGACATGAAAAACTTCCGCGGTGACGTCGCCCTTGCCGGACAGCAATGACAGAGTGCCTGCCTTCGCCTGATAGTTGAGCGTACGTCCCGCGATCACGATCGAATGATCGGAGACCTGCGGAGGCGGAAGCAGCGACAGAACTCCACCCGAAGGCGACGGCCGCTCGGCCACTTGCGCATGGCCGGCCGGAAGGCCGCCAACCAACAGCAACATAGCAAGGGTGATTTCTAGCAGCTTGGCACGCATGACAACTCCGGAACGGAACGACTGGAAGCTACCACGCCGATGGCTCAGCCGAAATCACAGGACCGTGCGCGCCCTCGCGGCCAGAAGGAGATCGATGGCTTTCAGCGCACGATCTTCACGCACATCGGTGTGCCGACATCGATGTATCGCCCGGTATCAGCCAGCCGGCCCGTGGCAGCGTCGCGCGCGAAAATCGAGATGCGATCGGCGTTCTGATTGGCGGAGAAGAGATGGCGGCCCGAAGGCGTCAGTGCCAGATTGCGCGGTGTGGCGCCCCCACAGGGCGTGTAATCGACCAGCGCAAGCGCGGCTGTTTGCTGGTCGACGGAAAACACCGCAACGCTGTCATGGCCGCGGTTGGATCCGTAGAGGAAGCGGCCGTCGGGCGAGATCTGGATGTCGGCGCAATGATTGCCGTCACGCGCTTCGGCCGGCACGGCCGGCTTCGTGTCGATGACGGTGAGCCTTCCTGACACATCGTCGAGCGCAAGCGACACGACCGTTGAATCGAGTTCGTTCATCACGAACACGAAGCGCCCGCCCGGATGCAGCGCCACGTGACGTGGGCCGGCGCCTGAGGCAAGCACCGACTCCGCCAGTCTGGTCAGGCCGCCATCAGGCCCGACGCGGTACGAGACAAGCCGATCGATGCCAAGATCGGCGACGATCGCCACGCCGCCGGCAATTGTCTCGGTGACGCTGTGAGCATGGGGGCGTTCCTGACGAACTGTATCGGGACCAGTTCCGGCATGGGCGACGCTCGACAACGGCGCGGTCAGGCCGCCATCCTCGCGCAGCCCATAGACCGCGATCGAGCGATCGGGACCGCCTTCGCCCATGCCGTAGTTGGCGACTAAGAGCTTCGTCCCGTCGCGCATTATGGTGTTGTGCGCCGTGATGCTGCCAAGGGTCGGCTGCTTGTTGATGTAGGAAAGCGCGGCGGTCTGCCTGTCGAAGCGGTAGGCCGAGACCACGCCTTCGCGCCAGGCGAACACTTCGGAGTTGGCATAGATGTAGGAGCCGTCCGGCGTCACCGACAGAAAGGTCGGATTGTCGACGTCACCCGTCTCGGCCAATTTCCGCGTCTCCAGCGTCTCCTCGTCGAAACTGTAAACGCTGAGCCCGACGCCGCGCGCGCCCTGAAAATACGGCGCCTCGCGGTTGAGGCTGCCAACGAAGACCAGACAGGCATTCTGCATCAAATCCTCCCTTGTTCCGCCGGCGTTGCCCGCCGCGGATTGGGGCAAAATTTCGCCTGTTCACGCTTGCAACACAACCCCATATGTGAAAATACTATTCACAAAAGAAGATTGCGGGAGGATCGATCATGCAATTTGCTGGCCCGCGGCGCGCCCGGACGGATGATCCGTGCTTCCAACGGATACCGTCATGACTGGTTTCGCGCCGACCGTCGGCGTGGCGTCGACACATCCCGCCAACATGCCGAAGGACCACGCCGATCTCCCGGTCTGGAACGCGGAGAACTGGTTCTACGAGGACTGGCCGGTCGGCCAGAAAATCCGTTCGCTGCGCAGGACCATGGCCGAGGGCGACAGCCACCTTTTCAACGCGCTGGTGCTCGATATCCACCCTTACGTGCAGGACCAGATGTTCGCCGAAACGGAAGGCATATTCGGCAAGCGCCTGGTCGCCGGCGCCTTCGTGTTCTCGGCCGGGCTCGGCCTCGTCGCCACCAATTGCGTCAACGCCTTCTCCTATGGCTACGACAAACTGCGCTTCATCAAGCCGGTGTTCATCGGCGACACGATCTATTCGATCCGCTCCAACCTCGACAAGAAACCCAAATACAAGGAGATGGGTCTGATCCGCGCCAGCTATGAAGTCTTCAAGGGTGAAGGAGAGCTCGTACTTTATTGCGAGCACCTGCAGACGGTGAAATACCGCAATCCGGCCGATTTCGCCGGCAAGACAGAGAAATAGGCGATGGCCGCCGCCGCCGAATTGCCGCTGACCGGCCTAGTCGTCGTCGACATGAGCCAGTTCCTGTCCGGGCCTTACTGCTCGCTGCGACTGCTCGATCTCGGCGCCCGTGTCATCAAGATCGAGCGGCCGGATGGCGGTGACCTGTCGCGCCGGCTTTATCTCAGCGACACCGAGATCGGTGGCGATTCCACCATCTTCCATGCCATCAACCGGGCCAAGGAAAGTCTTGCCATCGACCTCAAGGACGCGGCCGACCTTGCGGCGCTACGCGGCCTGCTGGCCAAGGCCGACGTGCTGATCCAGAATTTTCGGCCAGGTGTCATTGAGCGCCTGGGCCTCGACTTTGAGGCGGTGCGCAAGATCAACCCGCGCCTAGTCTATGCGTCGATCAGCGGCTATGGCGAGGAAGGTCCCTGGGTCAAGCGGCCCGGTCAGGATCTGCTGGCGCAGGCACGCTCGGGCGTGATGTGGCTCAACGGCGACGAGGACCAGGGACCGGTGCCTTTCGGCCTGGCAATTGCCGACATGCTGGCGGGCTCCGCCGCCGCGCAAGGAATTCTTGCCGCACTGGTGCGGCGCGGCGTGACCGGCACGGGCAGCCATGTCGAGACCAGTCTGCTCGAAGCGCTGGTCGACTTCCAGTTCGAGGTGCTGACCACCCATCTCAATGACGGCCGCCGCCTGCCGCGGCGATCGGCTTTCCGCAGCGCCCACGCCTACCTTTCGGCGCCTTACGGCGTCTATCCGGCCAAGGACGGTTATCTGGCGGTCGCGATGACGCCGATCCCGAAGCTCGCCGATCTTCTGGAGCTCGAAGAGCTTGCGCCCTATCGCGACCAGCCGTCGACATGGTTCACCGCCCGCGACGAGATCAAGGCGATTATCGCGCAAAAAATCGTGACGAAGACGGTCGACGAGTGGCTTGCCATCCTCGAGCCTGCCGACATCTGGTGCGCCAAGGTGCTGACCTGGCCGGAGATGATGGCCAGCGAAGGCTTTCAGGTTCTCGACATGTTGCAGACGGTGACGCGCGAGGATGACGTCTCGATCCTCACCACGCGCTCGCCGCTCAGGGTCGATGGCGTCCGCGCGAAGGTCGAGCGCGCCGCGCCACGCATCGGCGAGCACAGCGCAAAGATCCGCAAGGAGTTCGGGCTGTGAGCGACGTGAGGCTCAAAGGCATGACCTGGAGCCATCCGCGCGGTTACGACCCGATGGTCGCCTGTTCGGCACTGTGGAAGCAGCGGACTGGCGTTACTATCGAATGGGACAAGCGCTCGCTGCAGGATTTCGAATCCTTCCCGGTCGAGGAACTGGCCCGTGCCTATGATTTGATCGTCATCGATCATCCGCATGTCGGCCAGATCACCGCCGAGAATTGCCTGGCGCCGCTCGACGTCGCGGGCCGCGAAGCGGAACGTGCGACGCTGGCGGCGGGCAGCGTCGGCCGGTCCTATCCGAGCTACAACTGGCAAGGCCGGCAGTGGGCGTTTCCGATCGATACGGCGAGCCAGGTGCAAGCGTGGCGGCCTGATATGCTTTCCGCTCAGCCGGCGAGCTGGAGCGAAATGCTCGATCTGGCGCGGCAAGGCCACATGCTGTTGCCGCTCAGGCCGCCGCATTCGCTGATGGTGTTCTACACGCTTGCCGGCAATCTCGGCCGGCCCGCCGTCGAGGAGCCTGGCGCTCACGTAAACGCTGATGTGGGCAGCCGCGTTTTCGAGCTGATGCGCGAGATCGCGGCTCTCGTAGACCCGGCCTGCCTCGGCATGGACCCGATCGACGTCCTGGAGGAAATGGCCAGGTCCGGCTCGCGGATCGCCTGCGCGCCGCTGATCTATGGCTATGTCTCCTATGCCATTGCCGGATTCCGGACCAACCGCCTTGCCTTCGCGGACATCCCGGCTGCGGGCAATGCCGGTCCGGTCGGCTCGGCGCTCGGCGGCACCGGCATCGCCGTGTCGGCCTTTTCGAAGGCCAAGCAGGCGGCCATCGACTTCGCTTACTGGATCGCCAGCGGTGACGTGCAGCGCGGCCCCTATGCTTTGGCCGGCGGCCAGCCTGGCCACGCCGCAGCCTGGGACGATGCCGCCGTCAATGCAGCCGCCGGCAATTTCTACAAGGATACGCGCGCCACACTCGAAGGCGCCTGGGTCAGGCCACGCCACGATGGCTACATGGCCTTCCAGCAGGCGGCGTCCGATCGCATCAATCTCGGCCTGACCGAAAAGCACGATGCCGGCCGCGTCGTCGCCGATCTTAATCGCCTGTTTCTGGAGAGTTTCCCGGCACGGGTGTCCGGCACTGCCGGTGGAGGAGCCTGAAACAACGAATGGAGGAGACTATGAACAGCCTGATCCGCGGCCTTATGGCTGCGACCGCCCTTGCATCGATCACGACAATTGCCTGCGCCCAGGACGTTTCGGGCGTGATCGCTGGACTGCCAACTGAACTGAAGGCGCAATATGACGGCGCGCCCCAGAAAATCCTGCCATCGGCGTGGGACAATTTCACACCGCCGGCGAAGCCGTGGAAATGGTGCCACTCGGAATCCTACCAGGGCAATCCGTGGCGGGTCACCGTCACCAAGGAGCTGAAGCGGCTTGTCGACGGTCTGATCGCTGACGGGACGGTGGCGAGCTTCGAAGTGTCGGATTCCAACAATGACGCCAGCCAGCAGATCAACCAGATTCGCGCCTTCATCGACAAGAAATGCTCGATCATCACCTCGATCCCCGGCTCGGCGACGGCACTGGATGACGCCATCGATGCCGCCGCAAAGGCCGGCATTCCCTTCGTCACCGCCGCCGGTTCGGTGACCAGCCCGAATGCCATCAACGTCGATTCCAACTATGCACGCTGGGGCTACGACATGATGACTGCGATCGGCAAGGCACTGCCGGACGGCGGCAGCGTGCTTCTGGTCGAAGGCATCGCCGGTCACCCGATCGTCGTGCAGGAGCGCCAAGGCGCCGACAAGGCGCTGGCCGAGAACCCTAAGCTCAAGGTCTCGCGCAGCGTCAACGGCAACTGGACGGCGAACGTCACCAAAACGACCGTGCTGCAGGCGATCGCCACCAATCCGACGCCGATCGATGCGGTGTGGACGACGGGCAGCGAAAGCCGCGTCGTCGCCGAGGCCTTCGCCGAAGCCGGCCGCCCTGCTCCGCTCATCACCGGCTCGATCACCGGCGACGCGCTCGGCTACTGGAAAGCCAATCCGGACAAGTATCGCTTCGAAGGCCATGCGGTTCTGCCGCACTGGACGGCCGAGACGCTGTTTCGCGTCGGCCAGCGTATGCTCGACGGGCAAAAGCCGAAGCTCAACACGCTGCTGATCCCGATTCCTCCGGTCCACAACACCGATCTCGGCGCCTGGTATAAGGACTGCATGACGGCGGACGCCGTCTCGATCTTCCCGGTTCCGCCGCAGGATCCGATGCCGGAAGAATGGCTCGATGCCTATTTCGCCGATCCTGCGCCAACCAAGGGCTGGGATTATTCGAAGGTGCCGGACGCCTGCGCCAAGTAAGCTCGTAGAAGCCGGCGCCGCGGAAGCGGAGCCGGCTTTCCCTATCAGGAATCCCTCATGCTGGATGTTCAGGGTGTCTCGAAACGCTATGGCGAAACCGTCGCTCTCGCCAATGCCTCCATCGCGTTTCGGGCCGGCACGATCCATACCATCCTGGGCGAGAACGGTTCGGGTAAGAGCACCCTGGTCAAGCTGCTGTCGGGAATTGTGCAGCCAGACAGCGGCACAATCCTGCTCAATGGGGCGCCCTTTGCCGGCTTCGGGCCGGCGGCGTTCCAGGCCGCCGGTTTCGCCACCGTGTTCCAGGAAGTGCTGATCGCGCCTGACCGTTCGGTGACGGATAACATCCTGCTCGGCCTCGACGGCTTGCTGACGCGCACCGTGCCGCGCGCCGAGCGGCGGCAGCGCGCGCAAGCGGTGCTGAAACAATTCGCGGTTACCGAGATCCCGCTCGACCAGTTGGCCGGGCAATTGCCGCTGGCCGTTCAGCAGCTTGTGGTGCTTGCCCGCGCCGTGGTTCGCAACCCGCGCATTCTCATTCTCGACGAGGTGACGGCGGCGCTCGACTTCGCCGACCGCGAGGCGGTTTTCGCCATGATGCGCAAGCTTGCCTCCGAAGGTTGCCTGATCCTGTTCATCACCCATCGCATGGACGAGGTGATGACGCTTTCCGATCGGATTTCCGTCCTGCGCGGCGGCAGCGTGGTGACGACCGAGGAACGCGGCACGTCCACCGCCTCCGAGCTTCTCAAGGCGATGGCGCCACGCACGGCGGCGGAGCTGGCGCATGGCTGATCGCGCTACCCTTTCGGTGCGCAGCCTGGTGATCGCGCCGGGCGCAAGCCCCGTGACACAAGCCATTGCGCCGGGCGAGATTGTCGGTCTTGCCGGCCTCGACGGCCATGGACAAGAGCGGTTCCTGAAAGTGCTGGCCGGGCTGGAACGGCCGGCCGCCGGCGATGTGACCATCGAAGCCCGCGCGATCACCAGCTTCCGCAAGGCGGTCGCCAGCGGCATCGCCTATTTGCCGCGCGACCGGCGCGCTACCGGCATCTTTCCGACCCAATCGGTGCTCGACAATTTTGCCGTCTCGACACTGTCGCGTGACATGCGTTTCGGCCTGCTCAGCTTCGCCGCACGGCGGCGGCGCTACGAGAGTTACCGGGACAAGCTCTCCATCGTCGCGCCGCGGCCGGATGCCTCGATCACCACGCTGTCCGGCGGCAACCAGCAGAAAGTGCTGCTGGCTAGGGCACTGGCGCTGGAGCCGGCGATCCTGCTGCTCAACGACCCGACGCGCGGTGTCGACGTGGCGACGCGCCATGTCCTCTACGATGTCTTCCGGGGACTGGCGGCGGACGGCATGGCTCTGGTCATCCTGTCGAGCGAGATCGAAGAGATCCTCCTGCTTTGCCATCGCGTGCTGGTTTTCCGCGAACAGCAGGTGGCGGCTGAAATCACCGGAGACGAGATGAAAAGCGATACGGTGATCGCCGCCATGTTCGGACGCGCGGCATGAGCGGGTTACGGCGCATGGCGGAGCGATGGCGTGGCGCGGGCTTCGCGACCGTGCTGCTGGTCATCCTGATCGCGGTCAATCTGCTGCTCAATCCGACACGCTTCCATCCTTCCGCCTGGGGCGCGCTGATCGGGCTCGCCGCGCCATTGATCGGCGCAGCACTTGCCTCGGCTCCAGTCATCCTGGCCGGGCGTGGCGGCATCGACATTTCCGTCGGGCCGCTGATGGGCTTCGTCAATGCGATCGTCATCCAGCTGCTGTTTCTCAAGCTCGGCATGACTTCGCCGCTGGTCATCGTGCCGGCAGCACTTTTGATCGGCGCGATCGTCAGGGCGGCCAACGGC
>NZ_RZTI01000029.1:0-55810 GCF_003997275.1 Mesorhizobium sp. M6A.T.Ce.TU.002.03.1.1 | reverse complement strand
GGGCGAGCGCGGCGTTGACATCGATTGAGCCCCCTCTTATCTGTCCAACGACTTTGCGTCCAGAACCGTTTTCCGGGCGCTACTTGCGTTTGTCCGCGTTTCACGTGGATTTGATGGGGCCGGCCGGCACCCGTCGCAACGACTTGGAATGCTATCGAAAGGGCCATTGAATGGTCAGTTTTGGCGGTCTCGCCCGTAAGGTTTTCGGCTCCTCCAACGATCGTCGGGTCAAATCGACCCGGCCGCGCGTCGAGGCGATCAACGCCATGGAAAACGAGATGCGGGCGCTCTCCGACGCCGAGCTGACGGCCCGCACGGAAAAATTCCGCCAGGACGTCGCCAACGGCGCCTCCCTCGATGATCTGCTGGTGCCGGCCTTCGCCACCGTGCGCGAGGCAGCGCGCCGCGTGCTCGGCATGCGCCCGTTCGACGTGCAGCTGATCGGCGGCATGGTGCTGCACAATGGCGGCATCGCCGAGATGCGCACCGGCGAGGGCAAGACGCTGGTCGCCACGCTGCCCGTCTATCTCAACGCGCTCGCCGGCAAAGGCGTCCATGTCGTCACCGTCAACGACTATCTTGCCACGCGCGACTCCGAATGGATGGGCCGTGTCTACAAATTCCTCGGCCTTACCGTCGGCGTCATCGTCCATGGCTTGTCCGACGAGGAACGCAGCGCCGCCTACGCCGCCGACGTCACCTACGCCACCAACAACGAGCTCGGCTTCGACTATCTGCGCGACAACATGAAATTCGAGCGCGCCCAGATGGTGCAGCGTGGCCACAGCTACGCGATCGTCGACGAGGTCGATTCGATCCTGGTCGACGAGGCGCGCACGCCGCTGATCATTTCCGGTCCGCTCGAGGACCGCTCGGAAATGTACAACACCATCGATGCCTTCATGCTGAAGCTCGAGCCGGCCGACTATGAGATCGACGAAAAGCAGAAGACCTCGATCTTCACCGAGGAAGGCACCGAGAAGCTCGAAAACCTTTTGCGCGACGCCGGCCTGCTCAAGGGCGAGTCGCTCTACGACGTCGAGAACGTCGCCATCGTCCACCACGTCAACAATGCGCTGAAGGCGCACCAGCTGTTCCAGAAGGACAAGGACTACATCGTCCGCAACGGCGAGATCGTCATCATCGACGAGTTTACCGGCCGCATGATGCCGGGCCGCCGCTATTCGGAAGGCCTGCACCAGGCGCTCGAAGCCAAGGAGCACGTGGCGATCCAGCCGGAGAACCAGACGCTCGCCTCCGTCACCTTCCAGAACTATTTCCGCCTCTACAAGAAGCTCGCCGGCATGACCGGGACGGCGCTGACCGAGGCCGAGGAATTCGGCAACATCTACGGCCTCGAAGTCACCGAGATCCCGACCAACCTACCGGTGGTCCGCATTGACGAGGACGACGAGGTCTACCGGACCGTCGAGGAGAAGTACAAGGCGATCGTCAAGGAGATCAGGGAGGCGAGCGCCAAGGGCCAGCCGACACTGGTCGGCACGACCTCCATCGAAAAATCCGAGCAGCTGGCCGAGCGCCTGCGCAAGGAAGGCTTCAAAGATTTCGAGGTGCTGAACGCCCGCCACCACGAGCGTGAGGCGGCGATCGTCGCCCAGGCGGGCAAACCCGGCGTCATCACCATTGCCACCAACATGGCCGGCCGCGGCACCGACATCCAGCTCGGCGGCAATGCCGACATGCGCATCGCCGAGGAGCTTGGCGACATGCCTGAAGGTCCCGAGCGCGAAGCCAAGGAAAAGGAAATCCGCGAGGACGTGCAGCGGCTGAAGGAAAAGGCGCTGGCCGCCGGCGGCCTCTACGTGCTCGCCACCGAACGCCATGAATCGCGCCGCATCGACAACCAGTTGCGCGGCCGCTCCGGCCGCCAGGGCGATCCCGGCCGGTCGAAGTTCTTCCTGTCGCTGCAGGACGATCTGATGCGCATCTTCGGCTCCGAGCGCATGGACGGCATGCTGCAGAAGCTCGGCCTCAAGGAAGACGAGGCGATCATCCACCCCTGGATCAACAAGGCGCTGGAAAAGGCGCAGAAGAAGGTCGAGGCGCGCAACTTCGACATCCGCAAGAACCTGCTGAAGTACGATGACGTCTCCAACGACCAGCGCAAGGTGGTGTTCGAGCAGCGCCTCGAGCTGATGGACGGTGAAGGCCTGTCCGAGACCATCGCCGAGATGCGCGAGGGCGTCATCGACGAGATCGTCGCCAAGGCTATTCCCGAAAACGCCTATGCCGAGCAGTGGAACGTCGCTGGCCTCAAGGCCGAGGTCGCCGAATTCCTCAATCTCGACCTGCCGATCGAGGACTGGGTCAAGGAAGAGGGCATTGCCGAGGACGACATCCGCGAACGCATCGCCCAGGCCGCCGAGAATGCCGCCAAGGAGCGCGCCGAGCGCTTCGGCCCCGATGTGATGACCTATGTCGAGCGCTCCGTCGTGCTGCAGACGCTCGATCATCTGTGGCGCGAGCACATCGTCAACCTCGACCATCTGCGCTCGGTCGTCGGCTTCCGCGGCTATGCCCAGCGCGACCCGCTGCAGGAATACAAGGGCGAGGCGTTCGAGCTGTTCCAGGCGATGCTGGGCAATCTGCGCCAGGCCGTCACTGCACAGCTGATGCGCGTCGAGCTGGTCCGCCAGGCCGCCGAAGCGCCACCGCCCGAGGCGCCCGACATGTTCGGCAGCCATATCGACGGCACCACCGGCGAGGACGATTTTAACGGCGGCGAGACCGGGCTTCTGGTTCGCCAGGAGACCCACGCCATCGTCGCCCCCGAAAACCGCGACCCGAACAACCCCGCCACCTGGGGCAAGGTCGGCCGCAACGAGGCCTGCCCGTGTGGGTCGGGGAAGAAGTACAAGCATTGCCACGGGGCGTTTGCGTAAGCCGCAGCTTTCCTTCTCCCCGTTCACGGGGAGAAGGTGCCCGAAGGGCGGATGAGGGGCGGCGCGGACGCCCGCGCTTAGCCAATCTCCCCAGCTGAGGGGGCGCTGTCTCGCCGGCACCGGAAGTACCTATTACGAATTTGTCGACCGTCAGATTCCATCAGCTGGCCTGTCGTTTCGTCGCGCTCTGCCGCGAACGGCGAATATGAAGCAGCGCTCTGGCGCCGCCCCTCATCCGCCTGCCGGCACCTTCTCCCCGTGAACGGGGAGAAGGAGCGCCCCGCCTCCTCACCCAACCGTTTCTTAATGTGTTTTCGTTAGACGCATACGCAGAAAAGAGGCGGAAAACGGAGAGTAGTGGGTGCGCTTTTCGGCGGCGACGACAGCCGGGCGGTTCCTGCCGCAGCGCCTTGCGCTGCGCGTAAAGCCGCTGCTTGGCCGCATCGACGCCGTGCTGTTCACCGCCGACGAGCGCGGCGAAGCCGGCCGCATGTCGCTCATCGCCTTTTCCATCCGCATCGTCAGCGCCGTCATCGCCTTCGTCAGCCAGGTGCTGATGGCGCGCTGGATGGGCTCGTTCGAATACGGCATCTTCGTCCTCGTCTGGGTAACGATGGTCATCCTCGGCAATGTCGCCTGCCTCGGTTTCCATACCTCGGTCATCCGCTTCATTCCCGAATATCGCGAGCGCAACATGCTGGCCGAACTGCGCGGCATCGTGCTGACCAGCCGACTGTTCGTGCTGGTTGCCTCGACGGCGATCGCCGGCCTTGGCGCGCTCGGCGTCTGGCTGCTCTCGCCCTTCATCGAGAACTACTATGTCGTGCCGTTCATTCTCGGCCTCATCTGCATGCCGATGATCGCCATGTCCGATCTGTTGCAGGGGCTGGCGCGGGCCAACTCATGGGCGCTTTTTGCGCTGGCGCCGACCTATCTGGTGCGGCCGGTGCTGATCCTGGCGCTCATGGCGCTGATGCTTCTGGTGGGCTTTGCGCCCGACGCCAGGACCGCGATCTTCGCCTCGATAGCCGCCGCCTATGCCACCACAATCGGTCAGCTCATCGGCGTCACGGCGCGGATGGACAGGAATATCCCGGCCGGGCCGAGGAAGGTGCATTTCGCGCAGTGGTTCCTCGTGTCGCTGCCGATCTTCCTGGTTGAAGGCTTCTTCTTCCTGCTCACCAATGCCGACGTGCTGATGGTCGGCGCCTATATGAGCCCCAACGACGTCGCCGTCTATTTCGCCACGGTCAAGACGCTGGCGCTGGTGCATTTCGTCTACTTCGCGGTCAAGGCAGGCGTCGCCCAGCGCTATGCGCAATTCACCCATGGCGAGCCCGAAAAGCTCGCCGCCTTCGCCCGCGAAACGGTGTCTTGGACCTTCTGGCCGTCGCTGTTCATGGCGCTGATGGTGCTGGTGCTTGGCGAGCCTATGCTGAGCTTGTTCGGGCCTGAATTCAGCGCCGGCTATCCGCTGTTGTTCCTGCTGGTGTTCGGCGTCGTCGCCCGCGCCGCCGTCGGCCCCTGCGAAAGCCTGCTCACCATGAGCGGCAACCAGAACATATGCGCCGCCGTCTACGCCATGACGCTGGCCTTCAACATCGGCCTCAATTTGCTGCTGATCCCGCTTTTCGGCTTGTGGGGCGCGGCGATGGCCACCGCCTTCGCCATGATCTTCGAAGCCGGCGCGCTGTCTTTCACGGTCTGGCGCAAGCTCGGCATCGTCATGGCCATTTTCGTAGCCGCCGAAGGAGCCGCGTGATGGCCGCTGTCCCGTTGCTCGAAGAAACCAGCGGTGGCCCGGCCGGCGCCATGGTGATCGGCCTCGCAGGGCTCGCCCGCGAAGCCGATCCCGCCCATATCGAACTCCTGGCCAACGATCGGCCCGAGCGCAAACTGGCCATTTACCCGGCCTCCGCCGGCTTCGATCTGGTCGAGGAGCTCGACTATCTCTGCACCCGCACGATCGAGCCCAACGTCTTCTTCAACCCGCGCTTCCTGGCGCCCGCCATGCCGAGGCTGGAAGACCGCGAGGTGCGGCTGGCGGTCATCCGCGACGGCGACGAATACCGCAACCGGCTGCGCTTGCTGGTGCCGTTCTCGGTGGAGCGGCCGGCGGTGCCGCTCGGCGTGCGGGTCATGCGCACATGGTCGAGCCCGTTCGGCCCGATCGGCACGCCGCTGGTCGACCGTGACGATCCCGTCGGCGTCGTCGAGGATTTCTTCTCGATGCTGTCGCGGCCGCACCTCAAGCTGCCGAAAGTCTTTGTCCTGCCCGACATCCGGCTCGACGGCCCGGTGGCCAGCCTGCTGGCCACGGTCGCCGAGACGCGTGGCCTTACGCTGGTCACCACCGGCAAGGCCGAACGCCCGATGCTCGAAAGCGAGCTCGACGGCGATGAGTATCTGAAGGCCTCGCTGCGCTCGCACCACTATCGCGAGTTCCGCCGCCTGAAGCGCCGCCTTGCCGATCTGGGCCAGCTGGAGCATCTCGTGGCGCGCGGACCCGACGAGATCCGCCATGCCATCGAGCGCTTCCTGACGCTCGAGGCTGCCGGCTGGAAGGGCCGCGAGCGCACCGCCATGGCCATCGACCGCTACCGTGCCGCCTTTGCCCGCGAAGCCGTGCACCGGCTGGCTGAACAGGATCTGTGCCGCATCCATTCGCTGACGCTCGATGGCCGCACCATCGCTTGCCTGGTCGTCTTCGTCGAGGCCGGCGTCGCCTACACCTGGAAGACGGCCTATGACGAGACGCTCGCCGCCTATTCGCCGGGCACGCTCCTGATGATCGAGGTGACCAGGCAGCATCTCGACGATCCCAACATCATGATGAGCGATTCCTGCGCGGTGCCCGACCATCCGGTGATGAGCCGGCTATGGATGGAGCGCCGGCCGATCGGCACGCTGGTCATCGGCCTGACGCCGGACGCCGACCGCCTCGCCCGCCAGGCGGCGTCGCAGCTTCACCTCTACCGCGAAACCCGCAACATGGCGCGCCTCTTGCGCAACCGGATGAAGGGCCTGTTGGGACGGCGGTAGGCTTGCAGCCGCCAATCTCCAGGCTTGCGATTAGCTATGAGCCACCATGCCTTCGTCATCCCAGGGCGGAGCAGGAGCGAAGCGACGTCGCGCAGACCCTAGGATCCATGCCGTTTCCTCAGCCGAAGAATGCAGCGGCTCGGGACGGCGCTTGTATCCGCAACGTGCGAGCTACCCTTCCAACACCACCGGAACGGGGTGGAGGAGCGTTCGGTTCTGGTCCGCAGGAGCACTACCGCTAGGTCGCGGCATGGATCCCAGGGTCCGCGCCGCGTCGCTTCGCTCCTTGCTCCGCCCTGGGATGACGAAGGTGTGGGGGATTACGGCTAATCGCCAACGTTGGCGATCGGCGGCTGTAGGCCGGCCGCCAACGACCCGTCCGCAGTCCCTTTGAGGCTCCGCCAAAGAGCCAAATCCCTGTGCAGACGACCTAGCTCATGTGGGTTAATTCTCCCAACCAGCGGAAAGGATTAGCATCGGCGACAATCTGGGCCGCGCAACCAGCATCATTGCCGCCTCGGTCTGCCGGCCAACAAAAAACTGGGAGGAATGCATGACGAAAACAACTCACTTCAGGCGTCGCAGTGTTCTGGCTTTGATCGGCCTTGTTGGCGGCTGTCTGACCGCGGCCGCAGCTCAGGCCGCCGAGCCTGACAAGGCCGAGATCGATGCCCTGAAAGAATCGCTAACCAAGTACGAAGACTACAAGGCCGCCATCCGCGACCTCTATCTGTCGACGGTCGGATGCGTTTATTACAGCGGCGAAAAAGTGGCTGGGGCTATGGATTACCCGAAGGGCGCGATGGGCATTCATTTCGTCAACGTCGCGAGCGTCAGCCCGACACCAGATCCGACGCGCCCCAATGTCCTTATCTATGAGCCGGTCGACGGCGGCTTGCGCCTGGTGGCCGTGGAATGGCTTGTACCGTTGACGCCTGACACCAAGGAGCCGCCGAAACTCTTTGGACAGACGTTCCAGGGGCCGATGGAAGGGCACTATCCGCTCATTCCGGCGGAGTTCCATCATTACGATCTTCACGCCTGGCTGTTCAAGGACAACCCGCTCGGAATGTTCAGTCCGACGAATCCCGACGTGAAATGCGAAAATTACGCGTTTCCGATGCCGGAGCAGCCGACCAAGATGGTGCCGGGTCCGATGTGATGGCCACCTGAGCTACGCGGTCCGATGGTGTCGGGAAGGCCCGCGCCTCGATGGTGGTTATCCCAGCAGCGCCGAACCGGGCTTTCAAGGTGCTCGGATGGCAAATGGTGCCCCTAGCCGGGATCGAACCAGCACTCCTTGCGGAACTCGATTTTGAGTCGAGCGCGTCTACCAATTCCGCCATAGGGGCTCAGGCCGGGCGGCCTGGATGGGCGCGGACTATACGGTTGGAGGCCTGTTCGTCAACTGGCCAATTCCCGGCATCCCGGCCTTCGCTCAACCCCAGCCTTCGATTTCGTGAAGCTGCGGCCATTGTGCGGCGCGAAAAATCTTTCTAGACAGGCAGCGCACGTCATAGGGGTACCAATGCTTCGCGGACTTTACGACTGGACCTTGTCGCTGGCGGCAAAGAAATCCGCCGAATGGTGGCTGGCCTTCATCGCTTTCGTCGAAAGCTCGGTGTTCCTGGTGCCGGCCGACGTGCTGTACCTGCCGATGGCGCTGTCGCGGCCGGATCGCGCCTATCGCTACGCGCTGATCGCCACCCTGGCATCCGTCCTGGGCGGCATCGCCGGCTGGTACATCGGCCACTATGCCTACGACACGGTGGCGCGGCCGATCCTCGAATTCTACGGCAAGTATGACGACTTCGAGGCGCTGCGCGTCTCGTCGGGCATCGGCTTCATCATCCTGATGCTGATCACCTCCGGCCTCGCCCATCTGCCGCCGATCAAGGTGGTGACGATCCTGTCCGGCGTGATCGGCGTCAATCTCCTGCTGTTCATCGTGCTGGCGATCGTGGCGCGCGGCGCCCGCTTCCTTTTTCTCGCCTGGCTGCTGCGCCGCTATGGCGAACCGATCCGCGAGTTCATCGAAAAGCGCCTTGGCCTGATCGCTGGCGCCGCTGCCGCCGCCCTGATTTCGCTCTATATCGTCGTCAAATACGCTTTCTAGAGCAGGGATGTTCAAATCCTTTCTTCTGAGCGAGAACGGACGATAGATCGATGACAGCGACCGTGAATGCCGACATTGGACGCCAGCGCATGCGGACGGCGTTGTTCCTCGCCGTCGCCATGGCCGCCACCGTCGGCTCGGCGCTGGCCTTCCAGTATCTGGGTGGCTACATCCCGTGCAAGCTCTGCCTGGAGCAACGCACCCCCTACTACATCGGCGTGCCGCTGATGCTGTTTGCGGCGCTAGCGTCGACACTCCACGCCCCCGCATGGGTTACCCGTAGCCTGCTGGCCGTCGGCGGCCTGCTGATGGTCTACGGCGTCTATCTCGGCGTCTATCACTCCGGCGTCGAATGGGCGTGGTGGGCTGGTCCGACCGATTGTGCGGCAGCTGCCGGACCGGTGGACACCGGCGGCAAGGGCGTGCTCGACGCGCTCGACAAATTCGTGCCCCCCTCCTGCGACAAGGCAGCCCTGCGCATTCTCGGCCTGTCGCTCGCCGGCTGGAACGCCATCGCCAGCCTTGTCCTGGCGGTCATCGCCTTCCGCGGCGCCTTTGCCCGCGACTGAGCTGCCGCAACGCAGAGTTCGCGCAAAAATTCGTCAGGCCGGAACGCATGACGTGGATTTCGAGAACCGGAGCGGAGCGTACTTAAGTACGTGAGCACCGGAAGCGCAGAAAGCCGCGTCAGGCGGCCGGCATGGCGGATTTGTGCCGAACTCTACGGTTCCAGTTCGACATCCCAGTAGAGATAATCCATCCAGCTTTCATGCAAATGGTTGGGCGGGAACAGGCGGCCATTGTTGTGCAGATCATGCACCGTCGGCTGAAAGGGCTTCTGCAGCGGCCACATCTTGGCGTGCGCCGGCATCATGCCGCCCTTCCTCAGATTGCAGGGCGAGCAGGCGGCGACGACATTTTCCCACGTCGTCGCGCCGCCGCGATGGCGGGGGATGACATGGTCGAAGGTCAGATCCTCCGGCGTGCCGCAATACTGGCACTGGAAACGGTCGCGCAGGAAGACATTGAAGCGGGTGAAGGCCGGATGCCGCGATGGCTTCACATAGGCCTTCAGGCTGACGACACTCGGCAGCTTCATCGAGAAGGTCGGCGACGACACGGCGTGCTCGTATTCGGCGACGATATTCACCCGCTCGAGGAACACCGCCTTGATGGCATCCTGCCACGACCAGAGCGACAGGGGGTAATAGCTGAGCGGACGGTAATCCGCGTTCAGCACCAGCGCTGGAAGCCCATCCGGAGACACGGCAACCGTCACGTCATTGACCTCCTTGGCTCTACAACCGGTCGGCGCGGATACTGTAAGCCCGACATGACAGGGATGTGAAGCGGCTTGTCGATCAAACGAAGTGCCAAAACTGGATGATTTTCATGCTTTTTTGCGGATTTAGGCAGGGGGTGCAGCGTCCCTGCCCTTCAATTCGCGATAATAGGCCCAAAAAAGCCGCGATGCGACACCTCGCCACGGGCTCCATGATTCGGCGAGCTGGATCAGTGTTTTCTCGGGCGGACGCGGCTCGATGCCGAGCGCGTGACCGACCGCGCTCTGCAAGGCAACGTCGCGTGCCGGGAAGACATCGGGGTGGCCGGCGGCGAACAAAAGATAGACTTCCGCCGTCCACGGGCCGATGCCCGACACTTTGGTCATGGCTGTGATCGCCTCCGCGGCATCGAGCAAGCAGAGATGATCGAGGTCGAGGCCATCGACCACCGCCTGGGCCACGGCGATCAGGCCGCGCTGCTTTGGCCGCGACAGTCCGGCCTCGCGAAAAATGGCTTCGTCCGCCGCAAGGATCGCTTGTGGCGTCAGCGGATCGACGAGTTTTGTCAGCCGCCCGAAGATGGCGTCGGCGCTGGCACGGGAAACCTGCTGCGAGACGATGATCGAGGCAAGGCTTCTGAACCCCGGCTCGGAGAGCCGAAGCGGCACCTCGCCGGCCATGCCGCGCACCTTTGTGAGGCGCGGGTCGAGCAGGCAAAGCGCGTCAAGCCCTTGTGAGATGTCGTCGAGCGTGGCGATGCGTTGCATGCTTGCTTGTTCCCAGCGCAAAATGGCAATTCGTAATCAGGCTCAAAGTAGCAACTGGCGAAAGCGCCGCACAACCCGATTGCCGCCCAAGGATGACACTCCTGACATTCCGCTTCGCGCCGAGCCCGAATGGCGAACTGCATCTCGGCCATGCCTACTCGGCGCTGCTCAATCAGAAATTGGCGAGGGCAACGGGCGGACGCCTGTTGCTGCGCATCGAGGACATCGACACGACGCGCTGCACGCCGGAATTCGAGGCCGGCATTTTTCGCGATCTGAAATGGCTCGGGCTTGGCTGGGAAGAACCGGTGCGCCGTCAGTCCGAGCATTTCGCGGACTATCAGGCGGTGCTCGACCGGCTGATTCGCGAAGAGCTCGTCTACCCCGCCTTCATGAGCCGTGGTGATATCAGAGCCTTCATTGCCGACAGCGAAAAGCGTGGTCGCGACTGGCCGCGGGACCCGGACGGCGTGCCGCTCTATCCCGCCATCGACAAGGCATTGCCGACCAGGGAACGCAAGCGACGGATCGCCGAGAATGCGCCTTTCGCCTGGCGGCTGGACGTTGGCGCTGCGATGGCGCGCGTTGGCACGGATCTGTCATGGCTGGAATTTTCGGATGAGAGGCTTTCCGCAACACGCGCGGTAGACGCCCGGCCGCAGGACTGGGGCGACGTGATCGTGGCGCGCCGTGAAATCCCGACAAGCTATCATCTCGCCGTCGTCGTCGACGACGCGCTGCAAGGCATCAGCCATGTGGTGCGCGGGCAAGACCTCTATTTCGCCACCGGCGTGCAGCGCCTGCTCCAGGAGGTTCTCGGCCTGCCGCAACCAAGCTACTTCCACCATCGCCTCGTCCTCGGCCCGGACGGACGAAAGCTGTCGAAGAGTTTTGCGGATACCGGCCTTGCCGCCTTGCGCGAGGCCGGCACATCTCCGGCCGATGTCAGGCGGCTGATTGGGATGTAGATCAGCGCACACGCTCACAAATACGAGCGCCTCTTCAATTCGAATGAGCCTATGGATCAACCGTTTGGTTTTGCTTGCCAGGTTGAACCACTTTACAGCAATCGCACACTCAACCCCTCACCGACCACACGGCAGCCTTCCGAAAATGCACAGCATCAAGCGGTTCATCCCCGCCTCTTTCGTCGTCCTCTGGGCGACCGGCTTCATCGGTGCGCGATACGCCATGCCATGGGCGGAACCCTTCACCTTCCTCGCCGCGCGCTTCGTGCTGGCGGCGATCCTGCTGGCCGTTCTGATGGTCGTGCTCGGATCGAAGAGAGCCACCCGCGCCGAGGCGCTGCACGCCACGGGCGCGGGCATCCTGATGCATGGCGTCTACCTCGGCGGGGTCTTCTGGGCCATCCACAGGGGCATGCCGGCCGGGCTTTCGGCCCTGATCGTCGGGCTGCAGCCGCTGATCACGGCGGTACTCGCCGGCAGATTCCTCGGCGAAGCCATCCTGCCGCGCCATTGGGCCGGTCTCGGCATCGGCCTGGTCGGTGTGGTCATCGTGCTCTGGCCGAAGCTCGGCGCACTCGGCGGTGGCGTGACGGCCGAGACGCTGGCCGCCTCGCTTGTCTCGGTGCTTGGCATGAGCGCCGGCACGATCTGGCAGAAGCGCTTCGCCTCCGGCGGCGATCTCGTGGCGGCCACCAAATGGCAATATGTCGGCGGTGCATCGGTCATGGCCTTGGCTTCGCTCGCCTTCGAGACACGCACCGTCGTCATCAATGGCGAGCTGATCTTTGCCATGGCATGGCTGGTGCTGGTTCTGTCGATCGGTGCCATCTTCCTCTTGATGGTGATGATCCGCGACGGCGAGATGTCGAAAGTCGCTTCGCTGTTCTATCTGGTCCCGGCCGTCACCGCGGTCATCGCCTGGATATTGTTCGACGAGCAGTTGAGCCTGGTTCAGATCGTCGGCATGGCGATCGCGACGCTCGGCGTCGGGCTGGCAACCGCTCAGCCAACTAAGAATCAGCCAACGCGGGCGCGTGCCTCCAGATAGCGGCTGATCGCGGCATTGAGCTCACCGCCGAGGATGAAGATCGCCGAGACGATGTAGAGGAAGACGACCGCGATCATGATCGAGGCAAGGCCGGCATAGGTCGTCACATAGGACGAGAAACGGTCGAGATAGGCGGCGAAGATGGTCGACCCGATGAGCCAGGCAATCAGCGTGAAGATGATGCCCGGTATGATCGAGACGAAGCGGCGCTTGCCCGCAGGCAGCCAGTAATGCACCGCGAACAGCCCACCGACGATGACGACGGAGGCGATGATGTAACGCCACAGCGTGATCGTGCCCATATAGGGTTTTATCCATTCGAAATTGGTCTCGGCCAGCCGCGCCAGCAAGGGCGCGAAAACCACGAGCACGCTGATCACCAGAAAACCCGCCGTGGCGATCAGCACGAAGACGATGCTCTGCACCCGGCGATAGATGATGCCGCGCGTTTCGGAGACGCGGTAGGCGCGGTTGAGCGAGGTGCGCAGCGCCTCGATGCCGTTCGAGGCGAAGAAGGCGGCGAGCAGCACGCCATAGGTCAACAGGTCGGTGCGCCGCACGGTCAGCACATTGAGCACTTCGCGCGCGATCGGCTTGGCGATCTGCTCGGGCCAGGTGTCGAAAACGAGATGCACGGCCGTGTCGGCAAAAGCCTGTGCGCCGAAAAAGCTGGCCAGCGTCGTGGCAAAAATCAGAAAAGGGAAAAGCGCCATCAGCGCCGTGATCGCCAGATGACTGGCCATCGCCCAGCCATCGTCCGCGTTGAAATGGCCGAGCGCATCATAAAGCACGCGTTTGAGGGCTACGATCTTCCGCAACAAGAACCGCGTTCCCTTCGATTGTCTCGACGCCGCGAATATGGGAAGGGATTGCGGCAAATGGCAAGGCTAGGTCAACCCACACTTCCTCCTGGAGAAGCGTTGCGCACCATCATCGTCACCGGTGCTTCTTCCGGGATAGGCGCCTATTGTGCCCGGGCGCTGAAGGCGGAAGGCTGGCGGGTCTTCGCGACGGCGCGCCAGCCCGCGGATATCGCTGCCCTCGAAGCCGATGGCATCGAGGCCTTCTATCTGGACTATCGCGAACCTGTATCGATCGAGACGCTGGTGGCGTCGGTGCTGGAGCGGACGGAGGGACGGCTCGATGCCCTGTTCAACAACGGCGCCTACGCACAGCCCGGCGCCGTCGAGGACCTGCCGGTCGCAGCACTCAGGGAGCAATTCGAGGCGAATGTCTTCGGCTGGCATGACCTCACCCGTCGTGTCGTGCCGGTGATGCGCCGCCAGGGACATGGCCGTCTCGTCCATTGCTCCTCGATCCTCGGCCTGGCGCCGCTGCGCTTTCGCGGCGCCTATTCGGCATCCAAGCACGCGATCGAAGGGCTGATGCTGTGCATGCGTCAGGAACTCCAGGGCAGCGGCATCCATGTCTCGCTGATCGAGCCGGGGCCGGTGACATCGAAGATCGCCAGTAACGGGCTTGTGTGGTTTCTCAGGAATATCGACCATGAGAATTCCGTCCACCGCCTCGCCTACGAGGCGCAGTTGCAACGGCTGCGGGCCGGCGGCAGCACATCGCGGCTGAAGCCCGGGCCGGAGGTGGTTCATGCGGCCTTGCGCCATGCGCTTCTGTCGCGGCGCCCGCGACCGCATTATGTGGTAACGGTGCCGGCCAGGATCGGCGTGATCCTCAAACGCATTTTGCCGGCAGCGATGCTCTACCGCCTGCTTGCCAAACGCGCCTGAACGCAATCGACTGGAAACACACTATGGCAACCGTCTTCAACATCCTCGCTGTCCTCGTCATGGTCGCCGTGGTGATCGTGCTGATCCGCGGCCTCATCAACATGATGCGCGGCGGCTCCGCGATGACCTCCAACAAGCTGATGCAGACGCGCGTCTTGCTGCAGTTCGTGGCATTGGTGCTGATCATGCTGGCCGTCTGGTTCACCCGCAAATAAAGGCGACCTGCGATTTCGGGAGGCAGAGCGTGGTCAAGCTCAACAAGATCTACACCCGCACCGGCGACGATGGCACCACCGGCCTCGGCACCGGCGAACGGCGGCTGAAATCCGATCTGCGCATCGACGCCTACGGCACGATCGACGAAGCCAATGCCTGCATCGGCATGGCCCGCATCCACACCGCGGCAACATATCCGGCGATCGACGCGATGCTCGGCCGCATCCAGAACGACCTTTTCGACCTCGGCGCCGATCTGGCCGTGCCGGACGACGGCAAGCCGCTCGGCTATGAGCCGCTGCGCATCACCGCGGTGCAGACCGACCGTGTCGAAAAGGACATCGACCTGCTCAACAAGGATCTGCAGCCGCTCAAATCCTTCGTGCTCAACGGCGGCACGCCGGCGGCGGCTGCCCTTCACCTCGCCCGCACGGTGGCACGGCGGGCCGAGCGCATCATGGTGGCGTTGACGCAGGACCCAGGCGAGCATGTCAACCGCGAGGCGATAAGATACATCAACCGCGTGTCGGACTTTCTGTTCGTCGCCGCGCGCACGGTCAATGACAATGGAAACGCCGACGTGCTATGGGTTCCCGGCAAGAACCGCTGAATCTGCCGAGGCGGGAGGGGGTCCGATGTTCATCCCGCTTTACGACACCAACCGGCTGCGCCACATCAAGCTGCAATATGTGACGATCGGCCTGATCGCGCTCAACACGCTCGTCTACTTCGCCACCGCGCTTGGCGGCGAGCAGTTTTCCAACGCTGCTGTGCTGGGCCTTGGCTTCATCCCGTCGGTCGTCCACGACAGCGTGGAACTGGCTCCGCAGTTTGTCGTCATCCCGGAGAGCCTGAGCTACGTCACCTATTCCTTCCTGCATGCAGATATTTTCCACCTTGGCGGCAACATGCTGTTCCTCTGGGTGTTCGGCGACAATGTCGAGGACGCGCTCGGCCACATCCGCTTTCTCGTCTTCTACATGCTGTGCGCCATCGCTGGCGCCTTCTTCCAGGGCCTGATCGCGTGGGATTCGCAGGTTCCGCTGATCGGCGCCTCGGGCGCCATTGCCGGTGTGGTTGCCGCCTATCTGATCCTATATCCCCGCGTGAAAATATGGGTGCTGGCCTTCGCCCGCATCCCGCTGCGCATCCCGGCCTTCATACCGCTCATCCTGTGGATCTTGTTCCAGATCGTGATGTTCGCCGCCGGCGGCGAGGATCAGGTTTCCTGGGCATGCCATGTCGGCGGCATCATCGCCGGGGCCGTGCTGGTGCTCATCTTGCGCAACCGCGCCGTGCCACTGCTTGCCGGCGCGGACGAAGAGGCCGTGGTGGTCGCCGGCCAGGTGCCTGTTGCCGCAGAGCCGGCGCCAAGCGACCCGCTGCCGGCGCAGCCGGCGCCGCGCTGGGGACGGGGAAGCGCCTCCAGTCCGGACTGAACCGATTTGAGTGCGTCGCGGATGATTTGCGCGCGCCCCAGATATTGACGTGCGGGGTCGCCGCAACTACGGAAGCTTTCCCACACTAGGCGGTCGGAGACTAGAATTCCGCCCGGAATGTCGGCTTTCGACAACTCTGAAGGGGCGCACGCTGCTATAGCGCGCTCAATTTATCTTGGAAGAGGTTGCTATCGTGAAAGAGGTGACAGGCAAATGAAGATCCTTGTGCCCGTGAAGCGGGTTGTGGATGCGAATGTGAAGGTTCGTGTGAAAGCTGACGGTTCGGCGGTGGAACTCGCCAACGTCAAGATGGCGATGAACCCGTTCGACGAGATCGCGGTCGAAGAGGCGATCCGGCTGAAGGAGGCCGGCAAGGCCGAAGAGATCATCGTTGTCTCGATCGGGCCGCAGCAGGCGCAGGAGACCTTGCGCACCGCACTCGCCATGGGCGCCGACCGTGCCATTCTGGTCAAGACCGACGAGCAAACCGAGCCGCTGGGTGTCGCCAAGGTGCTGAAGGGCGTGGTCGAGGCGGAACAGCCGGGTCTCGTCATTCTCGGCAAGCAGGCGATCGACGACGATTCCAACCAGACCGGCCAGATGCTGGCCGCACTTCTCGGCTGGGCGCAAGGCACCTTCGCTTCCAAGATCGTTATCGATGGCGACAAGGCCAAGGTGACGCGCGAGGTCGATGGCGGCCTGCAGACGGTGGAGCTGAAGATGCCGGCGATCGTCACCGCCGACCTTCGCCTCAACCAGCCGCGCTACGCCTCGCTGCCCAACATCATGAAGGCCAAGAAGAAGCCGCTCGACGAGAAATCGCCCGCCGATTATGGCGCCGACGTCAAGCCGCGGCTGAAGGTGATCAAGACCGAGGAGCCGAGCGGCCGCAAGGCGGGCGTCAAGGTCAAGAGCGTCGCCGAGCTGGTCGATAAGCTGAAGAACGAAGCCGGCGTGTTGTAGGAATTCATGTGATGCCGGCCTGCAAACGGCAGGGTTCTCCGCTTCCGGTGCTCACGTACTGAAGTACGCTCCGCTCCGGTTCTCGAACCCAACCGTTTTCGACTCGGCCTGACATGAATTTGAGACGTCCCCACTGAAGTGGATCAAGGAATAGAGAGATGACAATTCTTCTGATTGCCGAACACGACAATGCGACACTTTCCGACCAGACCGCCAAGGCGCTTTCGGCAGCACTGCAGGTCGGCTCGGACGTGCATGTGCTGGTCGCCGGCAAGGGTGCCAAGCCGGCAGCGGACGCCGCCGCCAAGCTCAAGGGCGTGGGCAAGGTGCTGCTCGCCGAAGCCGACGAGCTCACCGAGCGCCTCGCCGAACCGCTGGCGGCGCTCGTCGTCAGCATAGCCGGTGCCTATGACACGATCATCGCGCCGGCGACCTCGTCGGGCAAGAATGTCGCGCCGCGCGTGGCGGCTCTGCTCGATGTCGCGCAGGTGTCCGAGATCATCGAAGTGGTGTCGTCAGACACCTTCAAGCGGCCGATCTATGCCGGCAACGCCATCCAGACGGTGCAGTCGAGCGACGCCAAGAAGGTCATCACCGTGCGCACTGCCTCCTTCCAGGCCACACCCGAGGGCGGTTCCGCCCCGGTGGAGACGGTCCAGGCGGCGGCCAATCCCGGCCTGTCGATCTTCGTCGAGAACAGGCTTTCCGAGACCGATCGTCCGGAGCTGACTTCGGCCAAGATCATCATCTCGGGCGGCCGCGCGCTGGGCTCTTCGGAGAAATTCCAGGAGGTCATCCTGCCGGTCGCCGACAAGCTCGGCGCCGCCGTCGGCGCCTCTCGTGCCGCTGTCGACGCCGGCTACGCGCCGAACGATTGGCAGGTCGGCCAGACCGGCAAGGTGGTGGCCCCCGATCTCTACATCGCCGTCGGCATCTCCGGCGCCATCCAGCACCTCGCCGGCATGAAGGATTCCAAGGTCATCGTCGCCATCAACAAGGACGAGGAAGCGCCGATCTTCCAGGTCGCCGACTACGGTCTCGTCGGCGACCTTTTCGTCATTATGCCGGAACTGCAAAAGGCGCTTTGACGCTATCTGGCAAAGCGTATTAAATAGTGAGGGGTGGGGTAGACGAAGTCACCCCGCCCTTTTAGTTTGCACCGCACAAAAAGCAGGCCGCAAAGGCCTTTTGACGGGATCGGTGTAATGAGCAAGATCGAGACGATCGGCATCATCGGCGCGGGCCAGATGGGTGGCGGCATCGCCCATGTGTCCGCGCTTGCGGGCTACAAAGTGCTGGTCTACGACATCTCACCCGACCGCATCGAAAAGGGCATCGCCACGATCAGCGGCAACATGGCCCGCCAGGTCGGCTCCGGCAAACTTGAGGAAAAGCTGCGCAATGACGCGATGGCGCGCATTTCGGCAGCGCCCACCATGGCCGACCTTGCGGGTGCCGATCTGGTGATCGAAGCGGCGACCGAGGACGAGACGGCCAAGCGCAAGATCTACGCCCAACTCTGTCCGCAGCTCAATCCCGAAGCCATCCTGGCGACGAACACCTCGTCGATCTCGATCACACGTCTCGCCGCGCAGACCGACAGGCCGGAGCGTTTCATCGGCATCCATTTCATGAATCCGGTTCCACTGATGAAGCTGGTCGAACTGGTGCGCGGCATCGCCACCGAGGACCAGACCTTCGAAGCGGCAAAGGCCTATGTGAACCATCTCGACAAGACGATCACCGTCTCGGAGGATTTTCCGGCCTTCATCGTCAACCGCATCCTGCTGCCGATGATCAACGAGGCGATCTACACGCTTTATGAGGGGGTCGGCTCGGTCGACGCGATCGACACCGCCATGCGGCTCGGCGCCAACCATCCGATGGGACCGCTGCAGCTCGCCGATTTCATTGGCCTCGACACTTGCCTGTCGATCATGCAGGTGCTGCATGACGGCCTGTCGGATTCGAAATATCGCCCCTGCCCGCTGCTGGTGAAATATGTCGAGGCCGGCTGGCTCGGCCGCAAGACCGGGCGCGGCTTCTACGACTATCGCGGCGAGCATCCCGTTCCGACGCGCTGAAGCATTTTTGCAGCCAAGCGGAATCACTTGGCGTCGCAGAAATTTGGCTAAGCGACGTGCGTCCATTTGGGTGCACGAAGTACACGCTGAATTCTCGTATACGAGTATCCGAACATCGTGCTTCCCGGAAATCGAATCCGAGTTCCGGGCCGATGCGCTTACCGCGCACCTATTACTCCGATCGTGGCCCCGTCGTTACCAGCGTACGAAAAGCCGCCCGCCGAGCGCGCCGAGCGCGGCGAGGACGGCAATCGCCATCGTGTACCAGGTGGCGACGAAAAGCGGCGAGTCGTCGAAGCAGTGTGCGGCATAGAAAGTTGCCGCCAGCCCACCGGCGAGCAGGCCCGCCACCGTTCCGGCCAGCACCGGCCGCGTCGGCGCGCCATAGCGCAGCACCGCTATGAAGACGGCAAGCGGACCGATGCCGATCAGCGGAATGGACGTCAGGCAGATAACCATGTTGCTGCCGACCAGCCGCGTGCCCCAGTCGGCCGCAGGCACGGAAAGGAGCTCCAGAACCACCGCAACGATCACCAGCAGCGGTGCGGCAATCATCCAGGCCGCCGCCCTGCCTGTCGATGCACTGGGTGTGGACAGGGCCCGGATCAAGGCGAAGGCGCTGACGGCCAGAGCAGTCGTGAAGACGAACTTGGAGAGGAAGCGCATCGTATGCATGGCGGTCGCGATGTCGGCACGCGGACCGATCGTCAGCCAGAAAACTATAGCCGCAATCACCGCCGTCGCTCCGGCGGCCACCCACCAGGCCGAGCCAAGCGGCATCGTCGTGCTGCGGGCATCGGCGTCAAGCGCCTTGATGAGATCGTCGGTCCTCATGTCATTCACGCCCGAATTGTTTGGCCCCGAACCGTTTGGCAATGGCGGCAAGTCCGCGATGCAGCGACACGCGCACCGCCGTCTCGCTGATGCCGAACTTCGCTGCCGTCTCGCCGATGGAGCGGCCTTCGACCGATACAGACGAGACCACGGAACGCTGCGCCGGCGGCAGGCCGTCCAGCGCCCGGTTGATGTCACGCTCGCTGACTGTCTCGGCCTCCGGTTCGGCGAAGGTCTCGGCGATCTCGTCGATCTCGATCTCGACACGCCGCCCGCGCCGCCGAAAGGCGTCGATCAGCTTGAAGCGCGCAATGGCGTAGACCCAGGGCAGCACAGCCAGATCCTGACGCCACGTATGCCGTTTCACATGAATGGCCAGCAAGGTTTCCTGCACGACATCCTCGGGATCGACCCCGCCCTGGACGATCTTGCGCCTGACAAAGCCGCGAACGAGAGCAGCCGTCCGGTGCAGAAAGTCGGCGTAAGCCCTTTCATCTCCCGCGATCGCGGCCCGCATCAGCCGGGAAAGCTCGGCCTCGTCCTTGCCGGTCACAAGAGTTCACTCCCGATATTCGCGCCTCGGCGCTGGTTTGTTACGTGGCCGGCGAAATAATGTCCAAGCCAAACTATGGGAATACGGAAGTTTGCGGGCGGCTCAGTGCCTCGAGCCGAGCACGAAATCCCGGACAAACCTCAGACCTTTGCGAACGACCAGCTTTCTGCGCCTTTTCCGATACTCGCGCCGCAGCGCGGCAAGAAACTCGAAATGCGTTCTGTCGATTTCCGCCGTCGATGACGGGTCGCGCGTATGCGGCAATGCCAAAAGAGCATCGGCATGCATGTTGGCGTAGGGCATTGAATCGTATTTGTCGAAAGGTGTTGGCGGATAACTAAGGACGGTGGGGTTGGTGTTGATTTCGAAAACCTGAATGCAGCCATCGACGATCGTGTAGTCGATCCGGCCATATCTGATCGAAGCCCTTTCGAAAATCGCCATCAGGTTCGGCGCGTGGGGATTGTCCCTTACATAATCCAGGTGCTGTTTTCTTGTAGCTTGCAGCATGCCCCTTCCAGGATCCTTGATGAACCATCCTTCGTTGGCAAAACAATGCTGTGCGTAGATCCTGTCGCCGACGCGATAGGCCGCGTATTTTCGGTACAGGCCATCGGGGCTGGCCTTCGATCCGAATTCGACCACCATTGGCCGGACGAACTTCATGTCAGGCAAGGCGGCGAGAGCATCGTCCAGTTCGCGACGCGCTTGCAATAGCCTTGGCGCCTTGTAAGCAGCGCCCGTCTCGTCGCGTAGAAAAACGGGATAGCGTATATCGTCGGGCAGAGCATCTGGCCGGTGGACCTGGAAATTGTTGATGCCGTCCGCAAACAGTTTGCGCAGCAAGTCAAAACGCTGAAAACTCTCGCGCGGATGATTGAGCTGAACGACGTGAGGTTGTTCCAGCTCCATCTTGCGGCCGAGCTCCGAGGCCGCATCGATTTCAACCTCACTCAGTCGGTCCATATCGGACCAGATTACCGTTCCCGCAGAAAGCGCCCCTAGAAGAGTTGCCTGCTCATAGGGGACCAGGCGAAAAAAGTTCTGCATATCTTTTCGATAGTAGAGAAGAAAGCTCGCCTGGGTGTAGGTATGCAGGCGATGGCAAACATAAAAAATCATGGGAAAATCAGCCGTTGCGGGGTCGCGCATGCACGACTAGCAAATAGGGATCATGCATTCTATACGGCATTGGCGGGCTGCCCTCCATGACAACGAAAAACATCAGATTTCATTCCCTCGACAAAGAAGACGTGCCGCGGATGGCCGAGATGGAGAATGCCGCATGGGGACCGCTTGGCGCTGGAGCGGACACTATCCGTCGTCGACTTTCCCTGGGGCATACGATGATCGCGGCGTCCGTTGATAATCTCGTCGCGGGCGCAATCTGCTTCGTAGAGACCAATCAGGATCCGCACGACACTGCAAAGTTTCCAAAGACCTTCTCCGCCTATTCTTCGATGCCCCGAAGTGAGCCTGCGCTTTCGCTCTATGTCTATAACCTCGGTGTGCGTCCGGAATTCAGGGGAACGGATATCGCGCGTCGTCTGCTTTCCGAATTGATCGAGCACGGACGCCGGGTCGGTGCACGCTGGTTGGTGGGAGACGGACGCTGCCCGTCCTACGCAGGCGCGCAGCACGACACCCCCGACAAGGTCCTTCCGGATCAGAAGTTCCGTGCGACCATCGACGACTGGCACCGCACCGGCGTGACGCCTCAAGTGAAATCCATAATCCGGGATCCGCTGCTGCGATTCTACCGACGGGTACTGAACTGCGAATTTCTGCATCTGGCGCCTGGATTTCTGCCGGAGGATGCAAGCTCCGGGGGCTATCGTGTTATCTTTGCGGTGGATGTCACCCAATGATATCAGCCAAGCTTTTCAACCCTTTCGCTCTCGGCAACGATCGGTTTCCAGAATTCGCGCGGCGCCGGGCGACCGGGGGAGCAGCTTGGGGCGAAGCACCTTACCCCGAAGTGGGCCAAGCGTATTACGTGTTCAGCCATGCCCTGGTTTCGAAGGCGCTGAAACACCCGTCGCTTTTGCAAGCGCCGCCCGGCGCTTACCAGGCGACCCGGCAAAAGATCACCGCTAATTACGCGCTCGATCTGCTGACGAAATCCATGATGTTGTCGGATCCTCCGCAACATCTACAACTTCGCCGCCCGCTCGCGGGATCGCTGACGCCATCCCTGAGTGCGCGTCTCTTCGACAGCCTGTTGTCCACAGCATTACATTTGACGCAAAAGGCCACGGAAAAACCAGACTTCGACGCAGTGCGCGATCTGGCCGTCCCTTTGTCGTTCTCAACTTTGGAGAACATCCTCGGCATTGATATCGATAACCCGTGGTCGATGGGAGAGGATGCACAATGCATGGCCAAAGCACTGGAGATGAGACCTGAAGGCGTGGACCCCGACGCCAATGATGCCTGCCGCCGGCTGGAACTCTGGGTGTCGTCCGCGATCGACAAGGGTGCGATACGGCCAAACGGCATGGCCGCGCAGATGCTAGCAGAGGTCGAAGCCGGCCGCTGGCACCGCGACGACGCCGTTGCCAACATCGTGTTTCTCCTTTTTGCCGGACAGGCGACGGTTGTCGACACGTTCGGCAACGCGCTTGTTGCGCTTGAATGCTTCCCCGACCAGCGGAAACTTCTTGAAGACGGACGCGTAAGCTGGCTGTCCGCAGCGGAAGAACTACTTCGCTATTGCGCTCCGGTTCACTATGCCGGAGCACGGATCGCTGCGAACGACTTCGATTTTGACGGTGTCGCCATCCGTGCCGGACAGGCTGTCGTCCCAGTGCTTGCCAGCGCCAATCGCGATGCGGCGGTTTTTCCGGCAGGCGACCAGCTGGACCTGAACGCCACCGTCTCCGCTACCCTCACCTTCGGCACTGGCTTGCATGTCTGTCTCGGGCAGCATGTCGCCCGGCTGGAGCTAGCCGCCCTGCTGGAGGCACTGTTCACAAAGGCTGGAGGCTGGCGCCTGGACCTTCCCAGGGTTGTCAGACGACCCTCGGTGCTGCTTTACGGCCTGCAAACCGCTCCCCTGGTTTTGCCTTTCGCGTAGAAAACGCCACGGAACACGACCAGCTCCCGGCGACGCTTTGCTGCGGCCAGAGGAGACACACGTGCCTGCTCACACAAAATTGTCCGTCCGGCGCGGCTTTCGCGTTTCGATACTTGATTAACGCAGTGGCCAATGTTGACTACACCGGTCAGGAATTGATAGGTGCAGCCTTGCTAAATCAAGACCATCGAGATCGAGAGGGATGACGTCCATGAAATATGCTCTTTCCGCCCTTGCCGGTGCCACAGCACTTGCAATCAGCCTGATCACCGGCCCGGCGATGGCCCAGGACGGCGGCATCGTCGTCTACAATGCCCAGCATGAGAGCCTGACTAATGCCTGGGTGGAAGGTTTCACCAAGGAAACCGGCATCAAGGTCACCGTTCGCCACGGCGGCGACAGCGATTTCTCCAACCAGATCGTCGCCGAAGGCGCCGCCTCACCTGCGGACGTGTTCCTGACCGAGAATTCGCCGGCTATGGCCCTGGTCGAGGCATCAGGCCTGTTCGCGCCGATCGATGCCGACACGCTGGCGCAGATTCCGCAGGAGTATCAGCCGGCCAGCGGCAAGTGGGTGGGCGTCGCCGCGCGCAGCACCGTCTTTGTTTACGACAAGACCAAGCTGACCGCCGAGCAGTTGCCCAAGTCGCTGCTTGATCTCGCCGATCCAAGCTGGAAGGGACGCTGGGCCGCTTCGCCCTCCGGCGCCGATTTCCAGGCGATCGTCAGCGCGCTTTTGCAGCTCAAGGGTGAGGCCGCAACGGCCGACTGGCTGAAGGCGATGAAGGAGAACTTCACCGCCTACAAGGGCAACAGCACGGTGATGAAGGCGGTCAATGCCGGCGAGGTCGAAGGCGGCGTGATCTATCACTATTACTACTACGGCGACCAGGCCAAGACCGGTGAAAACAGCAAGAACATCGGGCTCCACTATTTCAAGAACCAGGATCCGGGCGCGTTCGTCTCGGTTTCCGGCGGTGGCGTGCTGGCCTCCAGCAAGCACCCGAAGGAAGCCCAGGCATTCCTGAAATGGGTGACCGGCAAGGGTGGTCAGGAGGTGCTGAAGACCGGCAATTCCTTCGAATACGCGGTCGGCAAGGGCGCGGAGTCCAATCCGGCGCTGGTGCCGCTAGCCGATCTGCAGGCGCCGAAGGTCGACGCGACGACGCTGAACTCCAAGAAGGTGACCGATCTGATGACGGCAGCCGGCTTGCTTTAGTCGGCGTTCGTCCTAAAAGGGCAACCGACTGCGCTCCTGCGGGACTTCGCTTTCCGCAGGAGCGCTCTGTTTTTCGAGATGGCATTCGTCCATGACGACAGACTGCGTTTTTGGCCGCGTTTGCGACCCTTCGATCGTTTCCGCCACCGGGCGGCAGCGGCGCGGCGTCTGAGCTGATGCAGTCTGCGGCCGATCTTGCACGTTCAGGCTCGCCGACCGGCATGGTGGCTGGGCAATGGACGCGCCGGCGGCCCGTATCCTGGATTTCGCTCGCCGCCATCCTGGTCTCACTTTTCTCCCTGCTGCCGCTCGCCTTTATCATCTGGATTGCCGTGCAGACCGGCTGGGAAACCGTATCGGCATTGGTCTTCCGGCCACGCGTCGGCGAGCTCCTGGTCAACACCCTTCTTTTGGTGGTGCTGGCCGTGCCGATCTGCATCGTGCTCTCGGTGGCGCTGGCCTGGCTGACCGAACGCAGCGATCTTCCCGGGGCCCGCCTGTGGGCCTGGCTGTCGGTGGCGCCACTCGCCATCCCCGCCTTCGTCCACTCCTATGCCTGGATCACCCTGGTCCCGGGACTGCACGGCCTGTGGGCCGGCGTCCTGGTTTCCGTCGTCGCCTATTTCCCGTTCCTCTATCTGCCGGTGGCGGCAGCTTTGCGCCGGCTCGATCCTGCCCTCGAAGATGCTGCGGCAGCCGTCGGCCTCGGGCCGTGGCGCGTGTTCCGGCGGGTGGTCTTGCCGCAGCTCAGGCTCGCCATCTGCGGCGGCTCGCTGCTGGTCGGCCTGCATCTCCTGGCCGAATACGGCCTCTACGTGTTCATCCGCTTCGACACCTTCACCACGGCAATCGTCGACCAGTTCCAGTCGACCTTCAATGGACCGGCCGCCAACATGCTGGCGGCGGTGCTGGTTACATGCTGTCTCGTGCTGCTCGGGATCGAAGTGCTCGTGCGCGGCGAGGAGCGCTATGCCCGCGTCGGCTCGGGCGCAGCGCGTCCCCTGCAACGCACAAGGCTCGGCCGCGCCACCATCCCGTGCCTGCTGCTGCCGGTGGTCACAGCGTTGCTGGCGCTGGGCGTGCCGTTCGTCACCATCGGCCGCTGGCTTGTGGCCGGCGGTGCCGATGTCTGGCGGTTCGACGAGATCGGCCTGGCGCTCGGCCAGACCCTGTTCCTGGCGCTCGCCGGCGCCCTGCTCGCTACCGTCGCCGCCATGCCGATGGCCTGGATCTCGATCCGCGCGCCGGGACCGCTGCAGCGTCTTCTGGAAGGCTGCAACTATATCGTCGGCTCGCTGCCCGGCGTCGTCGTGGCGCTGGCGCTGGTCACCATCACGGTGCGCATCGCTCTGCCGCTCTACCAGACCCTGTTCACGATCCTCGTTGCCTATGCGCTGATGTTCCTGCCGCGCGCCCTGATCAGCCTCCGGGCGTCGATCGCGCAGGCGCCGGTCGAGCTCGAACGCGCCGCCGCAAGTCTCGGCCGATCACCGCTCAAGGCGCTATGGTCGACGACGATCCGCCTGTCGGCGCCGGGTGCCGCGGCGGGCATGGCGCTGGTGGCGCTCGGCATCATGAACGAATTGACCGCCACGCAGATGCTGGCGCCCAACGGCACTCGCACGCTGGCGATGGCGTTCTGGGCCCACAGCGGCGAGATCGACTATGCATCCGCCGCACCCTACGCTCTCATCATGGTGGCGATGTCGCTGCCCCTGACCTGGCTGCTCTATGTCCAGTCGAAGCGGATGGCCGGACGATGAGCTTCCTCGAACTCACCGATGTGCACAAGCACTACGGCCCGGTGGCCGCATTGGCCGGCGTCGATCTCAGCGTGGCCAGTGGCAGCCGCACGGCGATCGTCGGGCCGTCTGGCTGCGGCAAGACGACCTTGCTGCGGCTGATCGCCGGCTTCGAGCCGCCGGACCAGGGCCGCATCGTGCTCGACGGCGAGGTACTGGCCAATGGCGGCGCCGCCGTGCCCGCATATCGGCGCAGCATTGGCGTGGTGGCGCAGGACGGCGCCCTGTTCCCGCATCTGACCATCGCCGCCAATATCGGTTTCGGCATGGGACGTCACGAGGACAAGCGCGCCGAGCGCATCGTCGAGCTCGCCTATATCGTCGGGCTCGACAAGGCGATCCTGAAGCGCCGGCCGCACGAGCTCTCCGGCGGCCAGCAGCAGCGTGTGGCGCTGGCCCGCGCCATGGCCATGAAGCCTCGGCTGATGCTGCTCGACGAGCCGTTCTCGGCGCTCGACACGGGTCTGCGCGCCTCGATGCGCAAAGCTGTGGCCGAGCTTCTGGAGGCCGCCGGCATCACCACGATCCTGGTCACGCACGACCAGGCCGAGGCGCTGTCCTTTGCCAGCCAGGTCGCGGTGATGCGCGACGGCAAGTTCTCGCAAATCGGCACGCCGCGCGAGCTCTATCTCAAGCCGAAAGACAGGATGGTTGCCGAGTTCCTCGGCGATGCCATCATCCTGCCGGCAAAGATATCAGACGGCTTCGCCAGCTCGCCGCTCGGCCGCATCGCCGTCGACAGCACCGAGCGGCGCGATATCGCCCGCATCATGCTGCGGCCGGAACAGGTGCTGTTGAAACGGACGTCGCGTGAAGGCATGTCGGGCACGCCGGACATGCTGTTCGGCGAGGTCATGGAGTCCGAATTCGCCGGCTCGATGTGCACTATCGCGGTGCGGCTCTTGAACAGTCCCGATCCGCCGGACGCAGCCGCGATCGGCAACACGCCGTTGATCCTGCGCAAGCCGGGCATGGACACGCCGGTGGTTGGCGAGATCGTCCGGCTGACTGTGTCAGGAAAGGCGCATGTGTTTGCCTGAACGGGCGCCCCGGCCCGCCGGAACGGTTCCCGCGCTCAGGCGACGCGGGCATCCGGCGTGACGATCTCACCGGTCGCCTTTGAATAGACGGGCCATTGCTCGAGGAAGTCGCAGCCATGCACCACCACCCGTCGGCCGGCAGTGTCGACGAGGATGACCGCGTATGACGGGGGCGCCTGCTCGACCACCTCATCGCCCACCAGATCGAGCACGAACCTGGCGTGCAGGCCGCGTTGCGCCGTAAACGGAATGCCGGCGACCGTGCCCGCAATATCGCGATGAACATGGCCGAAGAAGATATGGCCGACATTTCCATGGCGCTTGAGCAGGTCCAGGAACCGTCCGGGGTTCTCGAGGCCGAGCAGATCAAGCTGCCGAAGCCCGCTTGCGAGCTTGCGGATTTCCGAGCGCATCTGCACACGCAGCTTGGCGTCGAGATTGGAGAGCGGCTCGTCGAACAGAAAGACCTTCGGCTCGCGGATCATGGCGCGCCCCATGGCGACGCGCTGGCGCTGGCCGCCCGAAAGGGCCGCCGGCTTGCGGTCGAGCAGCGGTTCGAGCTCCAGCATACGGGCGACCGCGCGGATGCGCTCTGTACGTTCAGCGCTAGCAACACCCGCCACTTTCAGCGAATAGCCGATATTCTGGGCGACGCTCATATGCGGGTAGAGCAGACCGAAATCCGTTGCGATTGCCGTGCGCCCATGGGCGCCTAGTCCGACTTGGCGAGTGCCGTCTCGACCAGCCGCTTGGCGTCCGGTCCCGACCATTCGGCCGGGCCGTTCATATGGGCGATCAGGCAGCCTTCACCGTCGATCAGCATGGTGACCGGCAGGCCGAGCGCCAGGCCGCGCGTCTTGAGATCGTTGAACAGCGCCATCGTCGAATCGCGGTAGTAGCCGAGCGACGTGACGCCGGTTTCCTCAAGGAACTTTTTCGGCTTGGTGTCGTCGCCGACATCGACATTGACCGCGACGACCTCGAAGGCGTCGCTGCCCATTTCTTTCTGCAGCGCGTCGAGCGCCGGCATTTCGGCGCGGCAGGGCGCGCACCATGTCGCCCACAGATTGAGCAGCACCGTCTTGCCGGCATGGTCGGCGAGCGTCATCGGCTTGCCGGCGGGATCGTTGAAGGCAAGGCTTTTCAGCGATTGCGGCGGATCGGCCGGCAAAAGTGCTGCAACCTGGCCGGTGGCAGCCGCCGCAACCGTCTTGGCGCGGTCGGCCTTGGCAGTGCAGGCGGCATCGTCCTTTCTGTCGCCAACGGCAACTTGAGCGGGCGCGTTGTTGCCAGAACCGCTCTCGCTGACATATACCGCGACCGCGCCAACCAGCACGCCCGCCACCAAAGCGGCGAGGATGAGGCGCGGGGCCGGGAAAAATCTATTGCCGTCTGCCATTTTCTAAAAACTGCTCCGGAGCACGGGTTATAGCGATGAGCGACAAGAAGGCCAGCAACCAGATGTGGGGCGGACGTTTTGCCTCGGGTCCGGCCGCGATCATGGAAGCGATCAACGCGTCGATCTCGTTCGACCGCAAACTCTACGCGCAGGACATCAGAGGCTCGATCGCCCATAGCGAGATGCTGGCGCAAACGGGCATTATTTCGGCGGCCGATCAAGAAAAAATCGCTCACGGGCTGAACACGATCCTGGCAGAGATCGAGGCGGGAAAGTTCGAGTTTTCGACCAGGCTGGAAGACATCCACATGAATGTCGAGGCTCGCCTTGCCGAGCTGATCGGCGCGGCCGCCGGCCGCCTGCATACCGCCCGTTCGCGCAACGACCAGGTGGCGGTCGATCTCAGGCTGTGGGTCAAGGACGAGTGCTTTCGCGTCGCCGAGGCGCTGAAGGGCCTGATAGCGGCGTTCCTGGAGCGGGCCGAGGAGCATGCGGCGACGGTGATGCCGGGCTTCACCCACATGCAGGCGGCGCAGCCGGTGACCTTCGGCCATCACTGCATGGCCTATGTCGAGATGTTTTCGCGCGACCTGTCGCGTGTACGCGACGCCATCGAGCGGATGGACGAAAGCCCGCTCGGTGCGGCCGCCCTTGCCGGCACCAGCTTTCCGATCGACCGGCACAAGACGGCTAAGGCGCTCGGCTTCCGCGAGCCGATGCGCAATTCCCTGGACAGCGTTTCGGACCGCGATTTCGCGCTGGAATTCTTAGGGCTGGCGGCAATCTGCGCGACGCATCTGTCGCGGCTTGCCGAAGAGATCATCATCTGGTCGACGCCGCAATTCGGCTTCGTCAGGCTATCGGATAGTTTTTCCACCGGCTCCTCGATCATGCCGCAGAAGAAGAACCCCGACGCGGCCGAGCTGGTGCGCGGCAAGACCGGCCGCGTGACCGGCCATCTGGTCGGTCTGCTCACGGTGATGAAGGGCATGCCGCTGACCTATGGCAAGGACATGCAGGAGGACAAGGAATCCGTGTTCGACGCCGCCGAGACGCTCGACCTGATGCTGGCGGCAATGACCGGCATGGTGCGAGACATGACGGTGAACGCCGCCGCCATGAAGAAGGCCGCCGGGTCAGGCTATTCGACCGCGACCGACCTTGCCGACTGGCTGGTGCGCACGCTTGGGCTGCCGTTCCGCGAGGCGCATCATGTCACCGGCCGCGCGGTGGCCCTGGCCGAAGAGAAGAAGATCGGGCTCGACAGGCTGCCGCTGGAAGACTTGCAATCCATTCACCCCGGCATCACGGCGGACGTGTTTTCGGTGCTTGCCGTGCAGAACTCGGTGAAGAGCCGCACGAGCTTTGGCGGCACCGCGCCGTCGGGAGTGAGGAAGCAGATCCGGTACTGGAAAAAGCGCATCGCCAAGGCGTGATGCTCGTGCGGCGAATCCGAAATTCGCATCACGTTGGAGCAGCGCGGCGAGCGAATTTCGGATTCAAAAAGCCGCACGAGTTAATTATGAATTCTAGTGTGGTTTTGGATTTGAAGTTCCTTAACGCGAATGCCATCAAAGACAGGAACTTCAAATCCACCACACTAGGTGCAATGCCAGCAAAACTCAGCTAAAAGCGGCGGGCAAAAGTTTCGGACGGATGGCACGAATGACCGCAAGCAGGATTTTGGTGACGCTGACGCTGCTGGCGGCGCTGGCGACCGTAACGGCCTGTGGCAGGAAGTCCGGGCTCGACACGCCCTATGAGGCGGCCGTGCAGGCTCGCAAGGACGCCGAAAAGGCCAAGCAGCCCGTGCCGCCCGAGCCGGAAAAACCGGTCGAGGACAAGAAGTTCATCCTCGACCCGCTGCTCTAGAGACGATGAGATCGGCCGATCTCATCGTGCTCCAACTTCCGGAACCACTCTTGTGAACCATTTCGACTACCGCGACGGCGTGCTGCATGCCGAGGACGTGGCGATACCAGATATCGCTGCAAGCGTCGGCACGCCGTTCTATTGCTATTCGACGGCGACGCTGACTAGGCATTTCCGCGTGTTTGCGCAGGCCTTTGCCGGGCTCGACGCGCTGGTCTGCTATGCCATGAAGGCGAATTCCAACCAAGCGGTGCTAAAGATCCTGGCAAAACTCGGCGCCGGCGCCGACGTGGTCTCGGAAGGCGAACTGCGCCGCGCGCTAGCCGCCGGCATTCCGGCCAACAAGATCCTGTTTTCGGGCGTCGGCAAGACCGCGCGCGAAATGGATTTTGCGCTTTCGGCCGGCATTCTGTGTTTCAATGTCGAATCCGAGCCGGAGCTTGAATTGCTGTCGGCCCGCGCCACGGCACTGGGCAAGGTGGCGTCGGTCTCGCTGCGCATCAACCCGGATGTGGATGCCAAGACCCACAAGAAGATCTCCACCGGCAAGGCCGAGAACAAGTTTGGCATCCCCTGGCAGAAGGCGCGCCAGGTCTATGCCCGCGCAGCCGAACTGCCTGGCATCAAGGTCACCGGCATCGACACCCATATCGGCAGCCAGATCACCGAATTGCAGCCCTTCGACGACGCCTTCGCGCTGCTGGTGGAGCTGGTCGGCGTGCTGCGCGCTGACGGGCACGCCATCGAGCATATCGATCTCGGCGGCGGCCTCGGCATTCCCTACCGCGTCGATAACAGCCCGCCTCCCTTGCCAGACGCTTACGCCCAGATCGTCAAGAAGCACGTCACGAAGCTGGGATTGAAGGTGATGTTCGAGCCGGGCCGGCTGATATCAGGCAATGCCGGCATCCTTGTCTCGCAAGTGATCTTCGTGAAGGAGGGCGACGCCAAGAATTTCCTGGTTGTCGACGCCGCGATGAACGATCTGATCCGGCCGACGCTTTACGACGCCTTCCATGACATCAAGCCGGTGGTGCAGCAGCCGCCTGCGGCACCGCGCATGACGGTCGACGTCGTCGGCCCGGTCTGCGAGACCGGCGATTATCTCGGCCTCGACCGCGACCTGCCCCGGTTGAAGGCCGGCGACCTGATCGCCATCGCCACCGCCGGCGCCTATGGCGCGGTGCAGGCCGGCACCTACAACACCAGGCCGCTGGTGCCCGAAGTCCTGGTCGACGGCGACCGTTTCCATGTCGTGCGCCCGCGCCAGACGTATGACGAGCTGATCGGGCTGGATTCGCTGCCAGATTGGCTGGAATAGATCATGATCCCGAACCGAAGGTCCGCGTCAGCGAAAAGTGGGAATCGGTTTTCGGAAACGATCATGGTCAAACAAAAATAGAGCGCCGGCAGCGCTACAGCCGGTGCTGAATCAACGCCCTGGTCTCGGCAATCCTGCCCTCGTCGCGGCGATAGAATGTCCACTGCTTGATGCGTTTGCTGCTGAGAAGGCCGGCCTGGGTGAGCACCCGCATATGCTCGCTGAGCGTCGCTTGGGTGATCCCAAGCTTTTCGGCGATCAGCAGCGCGCAGACGCCGTCCTCGACCAGGTCGCCATCCGCTTGGCGTGGAAAATGCGCGCGCGGGTCCTTCAGCCAATCGAGTATTTGCAGCCTGCGCTCGTTGGCGATCGCCTTGAAGACATCGACCTCTTGCATTTAGCCATTTTGCTAAGTTACTAAGTGATGTCAACCCTTGGGAGCAGGCCATGCTGAACGGCAATATGATCACACGCGAACGCATCGCCGCAATGGAACCGCGCATCCGGCCATTCGTGCGCCACACGCCGGTGCTGCGTGTCGACATGGCCGATTTCGGCCGTCCGCCTCTTAGCCTCGACCTGAAGCTCGAATGCCTGCAGCATTCCGGCTCGTTCAAGGCGCGTGGCGCGTTCACCAATCTTCTCGAGCGGCCGGTTCCCAAGGCTGGCGTCGTCGCCGCATCGGGCGGCAATCATGGTGCCGCGGTCGCCTATGCCGCCATGCGGCTCGGCCACAAGGCGACCATCTTCGTTCCCGAAGTGAGCCCGCCGGCCAAGCTGGAACGCATCCGCGGCTACGGCGCAGAGCTGGTCGTCGGCGGCGCGCGCTATGCCGAGGCGCTGGCCGCCAGTGAAGACTTTGCCGAAAGGTCCGGCGCGCTGCAGATCCACGCCTTCAACCAGGAGGAAACGCTGGTCGGTCAAGGCACGCTTGGCCTCGAGATCGAGGCCGACCTGCCCGAGCTCGACACACTGCTGGTCGCCGTCGGTGGCGGCGGCCTGATCGGCGGCATTGCCGCCTGGTTTGCCGGCCGCATCAGGATCATCGCGGTCGAGCCCGAAGGTGCGCCGACGCTTTATCGCGCCTTCGAGGCCGGCCGGCCCGTCGACGCGCCGGCGGAAGGCATCGCTGCCGACTCGCTGGCGCCCAAGCGCGTCGGCGAAATGATGTTTCCAATCGCCGAGGCTTTCGTCGAGCGTTCCATACTGGTCAGCGACGACGAGATCATCGCCGCGCAGGTGGCGCTTTGGGACCGGGTGCGAATCATCTCCGAGCCGGGCGGCGCTGCGGCTTTCGCGGCGGTCCTGTCCGGCCGCTACGCGCCGGCTGCAGGCGAGCGTGTCGCCGTGCTGGTCTGCGGTGCAAACGCCAATCCGGCTAAATTCTGACGATAACAGGGGCAGTCCTGTTCACGTTTTAGGGAACTGCCTCGCCTTCGCCGTGTTTCTTGGTATGTTTGGAGCGACGAGCATCTAAGACTTTGAGTCCTTCGCATCCGATTTTCGGGCCGGTGCGATAGATTTGTGAGGTTCGGGTTATCCCGCCCGAATCAGGAAGGGCCGATGACGCAACGACCCACCTTCACTGGCGATCGCAGCCTGGCCGGGCGCCTTGCTCTGAGCCGGCTGGCGACTCGGGTCTCGATGACGGTCGAGCGTGGCTGGCCGTTGCTGCTTCCGCTGGTCATCGTCGCAAGCCTGTTCCTCAGCATCTCGTGGCTCGGCCTCTTCCATCTGCTGCCCGACACGGCGCGCATCGGTCTCGTGGCGGCGTTCGGCATCGCAGCCCTTGCCGCGCTCTATCCCCTGCGTTTCTTCCGGGTGCCGACCAGCGCCGAGATCGATCGGCGCATCGAGGCGGCCAACCAGTTGCTGCACAGCCCGGTGCTGGTGCAGACCGACCGGCCGAGCGGCAGGGAAAGCATTTTTTCGCAAGCGCTGTGGCG
Source organism: Mesorhizobium sp. M6A.T.Ce.TU.002.03.1.1 (assembly GCF_003997275.1). Taxonomy (NCBI): domain Bacteria; kingdom Pseudomonadati; phylum Pseudomonadota; class Alphaproteobacteria; order Hyphomicrobiales; family Phyllobacteriaceae; genus Mesorhizobium; species Mesorhizobium sp. M6A.T.Ce.TU.002.03.1.1. The sequence continues at coordinate 22,174 of NZ_RZTI01000029.1, read as the reverse complement.
CGAGCATCAGAAACGCATGGCCGAAAAACTCGGCGACCTCGGTGGCGACCTGCCACGCACCCGGGTTCCGGAGCGCGACCCGTGGGGGCTGCGCGCCGTGGCGGCGCTTTTGTTGGTCACCGCCTTTGCCTTCTCCTTCGGACCGTCGGGCGGTCGCATAGCAGACGGGTTCAGTGCCCACGCGGCGCGCGACACTGTCCCGCCGCGCATCGACGCCTGGGTGACGCCGCCGGCCTACACCGGCAGGCCGCCGGTCTTCCTCACCTCCCCAGCCCTCGCCAACCCTGCCCTCGCCGACAATGGCAATCAGGCGCCGCCCGCCTTCACCGTTCCGGAAGGCAGCGATGTTTCGCTGCGCGTCACTGGCGGGTCGGGCGAGGAAACGCTGAGCTATGCCGACGCCGACGGCAACGCCCGCACCATCGAGCCGACCGGACAACAGGCCGACAAGGCCAAGCCGGCGGCGGCAACGCCCTCCACGGTGCGCCAGTTCACCGGAAAGCTGACGGCCAACGGCACGTTGACGCTAAACTCGGGCAATGACGAACTCGGCAACTGGGCCTTCGCGGTGATCCCGGACAAGCCGCCGCAGATCCGCTTCGTCGGCGAGCCCAAACGCGCCGTCAATGGCTCCTTCGAGCTCAACTACCAGATCGACGACGACTATGGCGCGGCCTCCGCCAAGGCGGATTTCGTATTGGCCGACCCGCCGGCGCCGAATGCGCATCCGCTCTATGGCCCGCCCGAAATGCCGCTGTCGCTGCCGCGCCGCGGCGCCAAGGGGAATGCCGCCAAGACCACGAAGGACCTGACCGAGCATGTCTGGGCCGGCGGCAACATCAACCTCACGCTTGTCGCCACCGACGATGCCGGACATACGGCAACCAGCGAAACCAAGACGCTGGTGATGCCCGAGCGGCCTTTCTCCAACCCGCTGGCGAGGGCTGTGATCGAGCAGCGCCGCGTGCTGGCGCTTGACGCCAACGCCAAGAGCCGCGTGCTCGACCTGATGGACGCGATCACGCTCAGGCCCGAAGACACGTTCGACAACATGGCGCACTACCTCGCCATCATGAGCGCGCGCACGCGGTTGAAGATCGCAGACAGCGACGACCAGTTGCGCGATGAGGTCGCATATCTCTGGGAGATCGCGCTCGGCATCGAGGAAGGCAATCTTTCGGAGGCCGAGAGGCGGCTGCGCCAGGCGCAGCAGGCGCTGCAGGACGCGATCAAGAACGGCGCCAGCGACGAGGAAATCGACAAGGCGATGAAGGAACTGCGCGAGGCGATGAACCAGTTCCTGCAGGAATTCGCCCAGCGTGCGCAGCAGAATCCGAACGCGCCGCAGATGCAGCAGAACGGCCAGGAACTGCGCCAGAGCGACATCGAACGCATGATGGACCAGATCGAAAACCTGGCGAAGTCAGGCGATCGCGACAGCGCGCAGCAATTGCTTTCGCAACTGCAGGACATGATGAACAACCTGCAGGCCGGACGTCAGCAGCAGGGCGGCCAGCAGAACAGCGAGATGCGCCAGCAGATGGACAAGCTCGGCGAGATCATGCGGCGCCAGCAGGAGATGATGAACGAAACCTTCCGCATGGACCAGATGCAGCGCGGCCAGCAACAGCGCGGGCAGAACCGCGACGAACAGCTCGGCGAGAACGGCGAGCAGGGCCAAATGGGCGAACAGGGCGAGCCCGGTCCAGGTGAAGACCGCGATCCGCTCGGGCGGCCGAAGCCGATGACGCCGGAGGAATTCGCCGACGCGCTGAAGCAGTTGCAGGAAGGCCAGGGCAAGCTGCAAGGCGACCTCGACCAGCTGAGGAAAGGTCTTGAAGGTATGGGGCTCGAGCCCAATGAAGGATTTGGCGACGCCGGCAAATCCATGGGCAGTGCCGAACAGGCGCTTGGCGACAGCGATGGCGACCAGGCCGTCGGCCACCAGGGCCGCGCGCTGGAAGCGCTGCGCAAGGGCGCCAAGGACATGATGAAGCAACTGCAGGCCATGCAGGGCGACGAGGGCGAAGGCGAGCGGGGCGGCCGCCAGCAGAACGCCGACCGCGATCCGCTCGGCCGGCCACGCTCCACCGAGGGGCCTGATGATGGAAGTTCGGTCAAAGTGCCGGACGAGATCGACGTGCAGCGCGCGCGCCAGATCCTCGAAGCGATCCGCAAGCGGCTCGGCAACGCGCTCAGCCCCGACATCGAGCGCAGCTACCTGGAGCGGCTGCTGGAGCTGAAGTAAACCTCTCCTATCGCCTCAAACATCAAACATTGAGATCGCCATGGTGAGACTCGGCGCCGTCACCCCGATCCTGCGCATCTTCGACATCGCCAAGGCGCATGAATTCTATGTCGGCTTCCTAGGTTTCGAAGTGCAGTTCGAGCACCGCTTCGACGACAACGCTCCCCTCTATATGGGAATTTCGCGCGATGGCTGCGTGCTGCATCTGAGCGAGCATCACGGCGACGGCGCGCCGGGCGCTCATATCCGCGTCGAAGCGGGCGACATCGCGGCGCTGCACCGCGAACTGATAGCGAAGAAGTACCGTTTTGCCTGGCCGGGAGTGGAAGAGACACCTTGGCAGACAAGGGAGGTCACCGTCGGCGATCCGTTCGGCAATCGGCTGACCTTCTACGAAGACGTCGCATAGCGGCTGCCAGGCTTTAGCGATTGGTGAACGCCTCGCGGATCGCCTCTTGCATGCCGTCGATCGCCTCGCCGGAAGCATTCGGATTGCGCCGCAAAACCACGTTCGAGGAATCGATGTCGCCGAACCCGTCGGCGGCCGTAAGTTCGCGGCAGCCGGCAGGGATGTTGCTGCGCGAGATCGGCGCAATCGCCAGCCCGGAGGTGACGGCGAGCCGCAGGCCGCCATTGGTATCGCTGGTATAGGCGACGCGATAGGCTAGACCGCGCTGTTCCAGCGACTTTATCGCGAAATCCTTGCACCAGCCGGCACGGTTGTAGAGCGCGATCGGCACCGGCCGCTCCTCATGCATATGATGCAGCTCCGACGTCACCCATACGGTCGGGTCATGCATCAGCACCTCGCCGCCGAAGAGGTCCTGCCATTCGAACACCACCGCCAGATCGAGCTCGCCGGCGGCGAGCGCCGCGATCTGCGCGCCGGAATGCGCGTAGCGGACGGTGACTTCGACCTGAGGATGGCGCTTGGCAAAGGCGCCGAGCGCGCGCGACAGGATAGCGTGGCCATATTCTTCCGGGATGCCGATGCGCACCGGTCCGCCAAGCGGCGCCGCGACCAACGATGCCGCCGTTTCGTCGAGCAGCGACACGATCCGGCGGGCATTGACGATGAGTTCGCCGCCGCGGCGCGTCAGCGCCACACCACGCGAGCCGCGCTCGAACAGGCTGTCGCCGACCACATCTTCGAGCTTCTTCATCTGCATCGAAACCGCCGACTGGGTACGGCCGGCCTGCTCCGCTGCCTTGGTGAAATTGCCGGTATCGGCAACCGCGACGAAGGTGCGCAGCAGATCGCTGTCGAGCGTGGGCTTCATTTGTCCGCCATAAGAAAATCTGATTGCTGGCATCATTCCAATTCGTTTGCAACATGTCAAACGCCGGATGATAGTTGCTTCACCCATTGGATATGCGGCTGCGAAATCGGCCGCGGACCAATCTAGAGTCCTCACTCGTACCCGCTGCCCGAAACGGTGGCGGGTTCTTTTTAATGCATGTTGCCCAAAAGCATGCCCTCGGGCTTGAACCGGGGGTGCGCAGCGGTTTTGGGACAACGACATGCATAAACCAAAAATTACCAGGCCCGGTTCTCGGCCGCACAGCAAGGAGCCGTCAAACCACATGCAGAACCGGATCGTTCTCGGCATGGCAAGTCTTTGCCTCGGCGTTCTGGTGTTCTCGCTCCAGGATCCGCTGATCAAGGCCGTATCGGGCACTTACCCGGTGACCGAGGTGATGGCGATCCGCTCGATCGTCGCCCTGCCCATTCTTCTCGTGCTCGTTCATGTCGATGTCGGGCTCAGCGCGATCTTTTCGAAGCGATTTCGCATGCTGGCGATGCGCGCCTTCATCCTGTTCACCTCCTACACGGTCTACTACCTGGCGATCGCCGCCCTGCCGCTTGCCGACGCGGTGGCGCTCTATTTCATGGCACCGCTGTTCATCATGGCGCTTGCCGGCCCTTATCTCGGCGAACGGGTGGCATGGCAGACGCTGGTCACCGTCATGGTCGGGATGCTGGGCGTGCTGGTGATGCTGCGGCCCGGCGCCGGGTTGTTCGACTGGGCGGCACTGCTGTCGCTGGCCTCGGCGGTGCTGTACGGTTTCTCGCAGTTGATGGCCCGCAAGATCGGCGACACCGAATCGTCCACGGTCATGGCGTTCTATCAAAACGGCGTCTACCTCTTGGGCGCGGCAGTGGTCGCCGGGCTGTTCTGGCTGGCAGGAATAGCTCACGCCACACATCCGAGCCTCGAATTCCTGGTCAGGCCATGGATCTGGCCGACGCCGATCGATTTCCTGAAGATGGCGACCTGCGGCTTCGTCGCCTCGGCCGGGATGATCCTGTTGTCGCAGGCCTACCGGCTGGCGCCCGCCAACAGCGTCGCCACTTTCGAATATACCGGCATCATCTGGTCGCCGCTGTGGGGCTTCCTATTCTTTGCCGAAGTGCCGCGATCGACCACCGTCATCGGCGCGGCCCTCATCATCGGCGCCGGTCTGTTCGCGCTCAACGCCAGTCGGCGCCGGAGCAGCGGTCCGGCAATCGCGGCGACCTGCGATCCGGCCTGACCACTGTCAGGCCTTAGGCTCTAGGCAAAGCAGGCGAGCGCCTGTTCGACACGCGCGCGGATTTCGGCCAGCGTGAACGGCTTCTGCACGACGTCAAGAATGACGCCGTTCAATTCCTCGGCGCGCTCGCGCTGGTCGGCATAGCCGGTCATCAGCAATATCTTCATCGCCGGGAAAAGCGACGCCGCCGCCTTGGCCATCGCGATGCCGTCCATCTCCGGCATGCGGATATCGGAGACGACAAGGTCGTAGCCGCCACGCGCTGCGCGGATCAGGGCAAGCCCTTGCGCGCCGTCGGCGGCGATGTCGATCATATGCCCGGCGCGTTCGAGCGCACGAGCGGCGAGAGTGCGGACGGATTCATCGTCCTCGACGATCAGGAGCTTTGCCATGGCGGAATGTTTGGCGGGGAAAAGTTGACTTTTCCTGAACCGCAAACAGCATCGGAGAAAAATCTAGGCGTCGCCCTTGACGATGCCGACGAAGGGCAGCTCGCGAAAGGCGTGGGCGACATCCATGCCGTAGCCGACGACGAAATAGTCGGGGCAGTCGAAACCGACATAGTCGGCGTTGAGCGCGGTCTGGCGGCGCATGCGCTTGTCGAGCAGCACGGCGATAGCGCAGCTTTTGGCGCCGCGCGACAACATCAGGTCGCGGGTGAAGGACAGCGTCTTGCCGGATTCGAGGATGTCGTCGATCAACAGCACGTCGCGGCCGGCGACCTCATTGTCGATGTCGCGCAGCACCCTCACCTCGCCGCTGGTTGTGCCGGCGCCGTAGCTGGAGATGAAGATAAACTCAACCTCGGGCGACAGGCCGACATCGTGCATGGCGCGGATGAGATCGGCGGCAAAGATGAACGATCCTTTCAGCACCGAAATCACCAAGAGGTCGTGATAGTCGTGCCCGGCGATCTCCTTGGCGAGCTCGAGATTGCGGCGGGCAATCGCCGACGCCGAAAACAGAACCTCGATATCCTTGCCGCGCACGACTGGCATTGGCCGCCCTTCCAGAAATGATCGCCCTAATCGGCGAAGGTGACCGAAACGGTCTTGACCCCGTTTCTAGGCACGTCGAGCCGGCTGGAAAAGCCAAATCTTTCGCCGGGCGCCAGCGAACGGTTGAATGTCCCCAGCGTATAGCGGGTCGTGCGCCTGTCATTGCCGGTGACCCGGATTTCCAGCGGCGGCAATGGCGACGGGCTGGCGCCGTCATTCGCGGCCTCGCCACCGACGAACAGGACAGGTTCCGGCCCGGACGCATCGATACGCGACGTGACGCCTGAAATAGTGAGGGCAGTGCCTGTTTCCTGGGCCGCGAGAAGAAGCGGCGCCTGGCGCATAAGCGCGTGCCCGCCCGATATCCAGAAGGCTGCAAACGCGGCACTGAGGCCGGCGATCCAGAAGATCGGTCCACCGCGCGATATCCGCAACCGTCCCGTCGCGGCTTCGGGCTTGCGCAGCATCTCCATGCCTTCGATCGACGGCGTGGCCACCACACGCGAAAGCGGTGGGGAAAGGTCCATGCTGCTGGTAAAGCGCGGCAGCACCTCGTAGTCGGCGTCGACGATGTCATCGGCTGGATCACGCATGATGCGTTCCGGCGCGGCGGCCGTGTCGGCCATGATTTCGCCGGAAACCGGGCGCGCGGTTCGATCCTCAGCCATCACGGCCCCAGCACTACGGCACTTGTTCGCTCTTCGTTTCTTTTGCGTAAACGGAAATGGTTAACGCTTCCCCATCGGAACCCTTGTGACGCGCCCAAAAAAACCCAGAATTAACCGCCGGTTAACCATGCCGGCCGATGGTCTTTTCTCAGAGAAGGCTGGCTCGTCGCCGCCGCAAGTTTCAGGTCGTCGAACGTGATCCGCTTCGAAAATGTCGGCCTCCGTTATGGCATGGGTCCGGAAATCCTCCGCGACATTTCCTTGCACATACCGGAGCGCTCCTTCCAGTTCCTGAGCGGCCCTTCGGGCGCCGGCAAGACGACACTGCTGCGGCTTTTGTTCATGTCGCTCAAGCCGACGCGCGGGCTGATCACCATCTTCGGCAAGGACCGCTCGCGCATCTCGCGCACGGAGCTGCCGCATCTGCGGCGGCGCATCGGCGTGGTGTTCCAGGACTTTCGCCTGCTCGACCACATGACGACCTATGAGAATGTGGCCTTGCCGTTGCGGGTACGCGGGCGCGAGGAAGCGAGCTATCGCACCGACGTGACCGAGCTCTTGAAATGGGTCGGCCTTGGCGAGCGCATGCATGTGCTGCCGCCGGTGCTGTCGGGCGGCGAGAAGCAGCGCGCCGCAATCGCCAGGGCGCTGATCGAGCAGCCCGAGATCCTGCTTGCCGACGAGCCGACCGGCAATGTCGACCCGCCGCTGGCGCGGCGCCTGTTGCGGCTGTTCATCGAACTCAACCGGCTGGGCACCGCAGTGGTGATTGCAACCCACGACCTCGGCCTGATGGAACAGGTCGATGCACGGCGCATGATCCTGGCCGGCGGAAGGCTGGATATCTATGACTAACCTTTCCGTTGAACACGCCGAAGACCAACACGCCGAGAGGGCGGGGACGACGCAGCGCGTTCAGCGCAAGATGGCGCCGATCGTGCCGGCACAGAACATCGCCGGCCGGGCGCTGGTCCTGGTCATCGCCATCATGACGTTCCTCTCCTGTCTGACCTTCGGCGCGGTGACGCTGGTGCGTGATACCGCCTCGGTCTGGGAGAACCAGATCTCACGCGAGGCGACGATCCAGATCAAGCCGATAGACGGCCTCGACATGGAGGCAGCGCTTGCCCAGGCCTCGCAGATCGCCGGCGAATTTCCTGGCGTCAAGAGCGCCAGGATCGTCGACCGCGACGCCACGGCGCGGCTACTGGAGCCATGGCTCGGCTCGGGTCTCAATATCGACGACTTGCCGGTGCCGCGTCTGATCATCGTCACCATAGACGAGAGCAACCCGCCCGATTTCGCCGCAATGCGCGCCGCGATCACGCCGAAACTGCCTAGTGCCTCGCTTGACGACCATCGCACCTGGGTCGACCGGCTGGTGGCCATGGCCCGCACCACGGTGACCATCGGCATCGCCGTGCTGGCGCTGATGCTGTCGGCAACCGTGCTGACCGTGGTGTTTGCGACGCGCGGCGCAATGGCCGGCAACGGCCACATCATCGAGGTGCTGCATTTCGTCGGCGCCGAAGCGCGCTTCATCGCGCGCGAATTCCGCCACCACTTTCTTGTTACCGGCATGAAGGGCGCAGCCGCCGGGGGTGCGGCGGCGGTGCTCGTCTTCATCGTCTTCTCATGGTGGTCGTCGCGCAACATGGCAACACCGCAGGCCGATCAGGCAACCGCACTGTTCGGCAATTTCGCCATCGGTTCGGCAGGTTATCTCGGCGTCGTCCTCATGGTGCTGGTTATCGGTGCGCTGACGGCGGCAACCTCCCATGTCACCGTCGTCACCTATCTCAGCGACATCGATGTCCGCCAACCCGACGCGGGGTGATCACGGATAGAGAATTAGCGTAACGTAATGTGTGCTTTTTCACCTACTAAACGCCGCATTTCAGGGTTAACGATAAGATGATGGACGCGCGCGACTCGAGCGGAATGGCTGGACAGTTGCCCTTGGTGATTACGCGTTCCCGTGAGCGCGCCAAGCCCAGCCGATTGGCGGGCGCGTTTCGCATCTCCGCTTTCTTTCTGCTCGTGCTGGCAACGCTGTTTGCCGGCGGCTTCGGCTGGTTCGCCAACACTGTCAGCCGTCTCGCGACGCCTACCAATCCGGCAAAAGCCGATGCCATCATCGTGCTGACCGGCGGCCATTCGCGTCTCGACGCCGCCATGGGTCTGCTTGCGTCCGGCAAGGGCGAGCGGCTGCTGATCAGCGGCGTGCATCCTTCCGCCAGCCGCCGCCAGCTTCAGGTCGCGACCCGTGGCGACAAGAAACTGTTTTCCTGCTGCGTCGACATCGACCGCGCCGCGCTCGACACGATCGGCAATGCCGAGGAAAGCGCCAAATGGGTTGAGGACCACGCCTATGGCACCGTGATCCTCGTCACCAACAACTATCACATGCCGCGCAGCCTGCTGGAAATGGGCCGGCTGCTGCACAAGGCCAAGCTCGAACCCTATCCGGTGGTCAACAGCAATCTTGGCAATGGCGGCTGGCTGACCAAGCCCAGGGCGCTGCGCGTGCTGTTCACCGAATACAACAAATATCTGCTGGCGCTGGCGCGCGGCATCGTGCCGGTAAAGCCAACGCCAACCGGCATCGCGCTGGCCGAGGCTGCTGCGCCGAACTGAGCCGATCTGGAGCCGACAGCGGTATCATTATTCCTTGACCGTGCCGCTTGAGGCTCCACGCAGGCGCGCGATCTCCTGTTCGAGACGTTCGATACGATTGTCCCGTTCGGCCAGCGCCGCCGCCACATCGGCCGCTTCGAAACGCTGTGGGATGTGCTGCGGGCAATTGGAATCCCAGGCCGAAACCGTGAACAGTATGATTTGCTCGGGGCGCGCCTTGTAGCCTTCCGGCATCAGCTTCGCCATCAGGTCGGCGTCGTCCTCGACGACGCGCGCACTGCCCCAGATCTTGATGCGCTGCCGGTGGGCATAGTCGATCAGGAACAGAAAAGCGCGGGGGTTGTCGTCCAGATTGCCCTGGGTGATGAATTGCCTGTTGCCGGAGAAATCCGTGAACCCGATCGTCCGCTCGTCGAGCACCTTGAGGAAGCCGGCCGGCCCGCCGCGATGCTGGATGTAGGGCTGGCCGTCACCATTGGCCGTCGACAGGAAGATGCTGGTCTGCGCCTCGATAAAGGCGGCGAGATCGGGCGTGATATCAGCTTGCCAGCCGCCGCGCTCCTCGACGCGGGCATAGGCATCGCGTGAGCCTTTGCGGGCCTGGATCGCCTTGACGGTTGGCGTAAAGGCGACATCGCTGGTGAAGACGTGAGCATTCATGGAAACCTCCTTTTGCAGACAGAGCTGCGAGCCATGCTCAGCAAGATAAGGCCTTCCATCTTCCGGATGCAGATGGCATAGATGCAATCTGTCCTTCCATTTTATGGGAGAACCATGGATCGCCTCGAGGCCATGTCGCTTTTCGTCGCCGCGGTGGAGGCCGGCAGCCTTTCGGCCGCCGGGCGCCGGTTCGGCATCCCCCTTGCAACGGTCAGCCGCAAGGTCTCCGACCTGGAGCGGCATCTGAAGACGCGTCTCCTGAACCGCTCGACGCGGCAACTGACGCTGACCGACGCCGGTCACGCCTACCTCGCTGCCTGCCGTCGCATTCTCGACGAGGTCGGCGAGGCCGAGCGGACCGCCGCCGGTGAATACAGCGCCCCGACGGGCGAATTGATCATCACGGCGCCGATCGTCTTTGGCCGCCTGCATGTGCTGCCGGTCGTCACCGGCTTCCTCGCCGCCTACCCTGACGTGGCTATCCGCCTGATGCTCGCGGACCGGATAACCCAGTTGACCGAGGAGCACATCGATCTCGCCGTCCGCATAGGCGAGCTTCCCGACTCGAGCCTGGTGGCCACCCGCATCGGCTCGATCCGGCGCGTTGTTTGCGCGAGCCCGGCCTATCTGGCCGAACACGGCACGCCGGAGACCCCGAAAGACCTTGCGTCACACAGCTGCATCACCTTCGAGGGGCTCACCACTCCCGCCACGTGGACCTTTGCCACCGGCAAGACCGAACTCCCTGTTCCGATCCGCTCACGGCTTCGGGTCAACACCGCGGAAGCGGCGATCGATGCCGCGATTGCCGGCGTCGGCATAACGAGGGTGCTTTCCTATCAGATCACTGCTGCGGTGCGGTCCGGCACACTCCGCACCGTGCTGGAGCCATTCGAGCCGCAGCGATGGCCGGTCAGCCTCGTGCATGCCGGCCAAGGTCTGCTGCCGGTGAAACTGCGTGCGTTCCTCGACTTCGCCGCCCCACGCCTGAAGACGCGGCTCGTGCAGGCGACGTGGCAGGCCTGACAAACGGGGGCCATCGCACCGTTTCCTTTTTCCCGGCGCTTGGTGTAACCAACGCACACTTCCTCACCGGGCACTTCCCACATGCTCCATATCCGCTCGCTGGCGTTCAACCTCGTCTTCTACGTCAATCTGATCGTCCAGATGATCATCTGGACTCCGTACTATTTCCTGTCGCCGCGCCACCGCGCCTGGTTCGTGCCGAAATTCTGGTCGCGCACCAGCATGTGGCTCTACGACAAGATCGCCGGTACCAAGAGCGAGATCACCGGCCAGGAAAACCTGCCCGAGGGTTCCTTCATCCTGGCGCCCAAGCATCAATCCTTCTGGGATGCGATCGCCTTCTTCCCCTTCCTGCAGGATCCGATCTACATCCTGAAACGGGAACTGACCTGGATCCCGTTCTTCGGCTGGTACATCCTGAAAATGCGGATGATCCCGGTCGACCGCGGCAGCCGCTCGAAGGCGTTGAAAGCGGTGGTCGCCGCGACCAAACAGGAGCTGGCGCGCAATCCCCGCCAGCTGATCATCTATCCCGAGGGCACACGCCGGGCGCCGGGCGACGAGCCGGCCTACAAATACGGCATCGTCGAAATCTATGCGCAGCTTGGCATTCCGGTGGTGCCGGTCGCCCATGTCGCCGGCCTCTACTGGCCGCGGCGGAAATTCCTGCGCTATCCCGGCACGATCAAGGCCCGGTTCCTGCCGCCGATCCCGCCGGGGTTGGACAAGCAGGAATTCATGGAACGGCTGATCGGCGAGACGGAAGCCGCCTGCGACCAGCTGCTCGTCGATGCGTCCCGTGCGCCGAACCCGCCGCCCATGCCGCCGACGGCAGTGAAGCGGCTGAGGGAATTGGCCCCGACAACCCGGCCTGAACCGCCCGTCTGACCGGCAAGTCCCTAGGGAATCACAGCCAGCGCCGTGGTCAGAACCAGTGTCGCCGCAAACGTCAGATTGATGATCCGCGAGGCCAGCGGTTTGCGCAGAAAGCGCGCAAACGCGGCACCGGCGAGAAGCCAAATGACATGGATGGCGACGATCATCGAGACGAGGACCGCCAGCCTGAGCCCTGCATCGAGCTCACCGGCGGCCGACGTGCCGGCGAACACGGCGGCAATCGCCACATAGGCTTTCGGGTTGGCGACGGCCAGAAGAAAGCCGCCCAGGAAGGTGGGAAGTGCCGCCCCGCCGGTACGCGCAGCCAGAGGCGGAGCCGTTGCTATCTTGAAGGCGAGGTAGAGGATGTAGGCAGCGGACGCCACCGCCAAAAGCGGTGTGAGCCTCGGCGCAGAGGCAAGCATGGCCGTGATGCCCGTCGCCACGACCAAAAGCACTGCGACCGTGCCAAGGATGATGCCCGAGGCGTAGCGGAGCGAACCGCGCAGACCGAAGGCGGCGCCAACAGCGGTGACGCTTATCGTCGCCGGCCCCGGACTGCCCATCACGACCGTCGATGCCAGCACAAGCGCCAGCAATTGCTGCCATAGTTCCGGATGGGAAAAGACCTGTTCGGCCATCTGTATACCAGTATCCCGACGCGATGCGACCGATGGTATGGCAGGGCAGACCAAGCCGTCTTGAACGATCGTGCGGAGCCGTCCGGCGCAGCCGTGCACGGTCCTTGGCTGCGGTTTGAGCAAGCCGCCGCTTCGCGCTAGTGTCTATGCGCTCGCGCTGTCGAGCTCGGCGATATCGTCAGGACTGAGATTCAACGATACGGCGCGGACGAGGCTGTCGACCTGGTCCAGCGTCGTGGCGCTGGCGATCGGCGCCGTGACGCCGGGCCGCGCAATCACCCAGGCGAGCGCCACGTCCGCCTGCTTGGCCGCGTGACGCGCCGACACCGCGTCGAGTGCCGCCAGGATGCGCATGCCGCGCACGTTCAGATAGGTCTTCACGTCGTCGCCACGCGCGCTTTTGCCGAGATCGGCTTCGCTGCGGTACTTGCCGCTCAAAAACCCCTTGGCGAGGCTGAAATAGGTGATGACGCCGATATCCCCCGCCATACACAGATCGCGGAGCGGCCCATCGAAGGCGGCGCGGTCATAGAGATTGTACTCCGGCTGCAGCACCGCGTAGCGCGGCAGGCCCCGCAGGCTTGCCACGTCGAGCGCGGCGCGCAACTGGCCGGCATCGAGATTGGAGGCGCCGACGTGGCGGATCTTGCCCTTGGCGAGCAGCTTTTCGTAGGCGCCGAGCGTCTCCTCGTAGGGGGTGGTCGGGTCCGGCCAGTGCGACAGATAGAGATCGACGACATCGGTCTGCAGCCGCATCAGCGACGTATCGATGGCCTTCTCGATATAGGCGGCGGAGAGGTCTTTCCTGCCCTGTCCCATATCCGACCCGACCTTGGTGATCACGACGACCTTGTCGCGATTGCCGCGGCTCTTCATCCATTTGCCGATGATCGTTTCGGATTCGCCGCCCTTGTTGCCGGGAACCCAGCGCGAATAGGAATCGGCGGTGTCGATGGCGTTGAGGCCGGCGCCGACGAAGCGGTCGAGCAGGTCGAAAGAGGTTTTCTCGTCGGCGGTCCAGCCGAAGACATTGCCGCCCAGAACCAGCGGCGCGATGGACAGGTCGGTTTGACCGAGACGACGTTTCTGCAAGACTGATCTCCGTGGGGAATGGAAAGAATGGAGGCGGGAAGCCCTCGCTTAACCTATGTCGCGGCGTGGCAACGTCAAAGGCCTGGCCAACTTTTCCGACCAGCCAGCCTTCACAAAGGCGCGACCGCCGCGCTCGACGTTCCAGCCGATGTCTACTGGCTTTGGCGCCGGTATTCACCAGGCGGCAACCCGACCACGCGGTTGAAAAGCCGGCTGAATGACGCCGTATCCCGGTATCCGACCTGGTAACATATTTCGGCAATGCCGAGCTTGGTGCTTTCAAGAAGTGTTTTCGCGGCCTCAAGGCGCCGGTCCTGAATCCATCGGCCGGGAGTGGTGTGCAATTCATCGAAAAACCGGCGCGCCAGCGTTCGCGGCGACAGACCGAGTTGCGCACCAAGGAACGCAAGGTCGAGCGCTCCGAGCTGTTTTCTGGACAAGGCTTCGAGCCGGTCGCGGAACGCCTCTTGCGTAGGCGGCAGATCGGCGAGTGGGAACTCGTAAGGTGTCTGGATCTGCCGCGACGGTGGCAGCACCAGCAATTTGCGAACCAGGCGCTCCTCCCTGGCGAAGCCAAGATCGCGCAGAATCGCCTTGCCGAGCTCCAGGCCTGAAAAGCCGCCGCCGCAAGTGTAGATCCGTCCGTCCCCGATCAGCACACGTGAAGCGTCCCACCGCACTTTTGGAAAGCGGCGCTGGGCATCCGTCTTCAGCCACCAGGAGATCGTCGCGCGCTTTCGGTCGAGAAGACCGGCGTCTGCCAGGAAGTAACCGGCCCCGCAATGCGCGGCGATGATGGCGCCGTCGCGCTGCGCGCTTGCGATAAGCGGTGCGGCGTGGCGGCTCTCTTCCTCCAGCGCGGCAACAAGCTCCGGGATTTGCATGCCGGGCATGGCCAGCAGGATCAGCAGGTCCATGCGCTGCGAGGGTTTGCGTCTGGTGTGAAAGGAGATCCCAGGCGTCGTCGTGGCGTCAGCCTGCCGCGCCACGAATTCGAAGGAAATCGCCGGCGCGCCGCGAATGGTGTTCACCAGGTCGAACATTTCGACAAGTGTCGCGGCGACGGCCGAATAGAAGGTCGACGGCAGCCAGATCACGGCATGGAGGGGGCGGTTGTCCAAGATGCCTCCTTTGAACAGCTATGGCAAGTTTAGCATATAGATTGTCAAATCTGCCAATTCCGATTTTTGCCAGCCACCTTAGGTTCCGCGACACCGATGCAAACACCGGTGCTGCAATCTGGTGACGTCCAGGCTGCTTGCCCCAGATCGCCCGTTACTGGAGACCAACATGAAAGCAATTGTATTCGACGCAATCGGCTCGCCGCGGGACGTGCTCTATCTCGGCGACGTGCCCATGCCGCGAATTGGCGACGGCGAGGTGCTGGTCAGGATGGTCTCCGCCTCGGTCAACCCTGGCGACTTCCTGTTCATCCAGAACCTCTACCCCGAACCGAAGAAGCCGCATTTCCCCCGGCAGGTGGCCGGAAACCATGGCGCCGGCGTTGTCGAGGCCGTTGGCGCGAACGTCGCTTTGAAACCGGGCACGCTTGTCGCGTTCAGCTACTACGACAGCTGGGCCGAATATGCGGCCGTTCCGGCCGAATGGCTGATCCCGCTGCCCGCCGACTATCCGCTCGAACGCGCCGGGCAGATGGTGAATCCCATCACCGCCTGGGACCTCTTGGCGGACTCCCGCGTGCAGCCTGGACAGTGGCTGGCCGTCACGGCCGGCTATTCATCGGTTTCGACGATGGTGATGCAGTTTGCCCAACGGCGCGGCATCAAGGTGATCGCGCTCGTGCGACGCTCTCACGACAGGCTGGACCTGAAGCGGCTTGGTGCTACGGCCATCCTCGATCTGTCTGGTTTGAAGGTCGGTATCAGGGAAGCAGTCATGGAAATGACCGATGGCGCCGGGCTGAACGGGATCATCGATAATGTCGGCGGACCCGTCAGTGGCGAATTGATCCGCGCCCTCGCGATGGGCGGGCAGATGGTCATCAATGGCGGCATGAGCGCCGAGCGTTTCGAACTGCACAATTTCGACGTGCTGCTGAGCGGCGTCGAGATCAGGGCAAATATCTACCGCTACTTCTTTTCGCCGCCTGTCGAAGCCGACCGGCCAGTATTGCACGAGATTGTCGATACCTTCGGCCAACCCGATTTCCATGTCCCTGTCGGCGGCATCCATCCGCTGTCGGAGTTCAAGCTCGCCGTGACAAACAGCCTGGACCGCACCGATCTCGGAAAACAGATTTTCAGGATGTAGCCCGGACCATCACCCGAACCGAAGGTCAGCGAAAAAGTGGGAACCGGTTTTCGGAAAAGATCATGGTCAACAGCGAAAGCGATCACGACCCGATCCGTTTCGCCACCTCTTCCAGCCAGTGGTCGCGGATCCCCAGCGCCTCGAGGTGCTCCAGCGTGCTGGACACGTAGTCCTCGTTCTTTCCTGACTGGCCGACGGCGCCGCGAACGACGGTCGCGGCATCCGCCGCATCGAGCGCGCCGGCATATTGCTCGTGGGTGCGGTCGACAACATAGGCGACCGCCGGGACAATCTCGCCCCCGTTCGTATCGCCCACGTTCATACCGTCATTGTCGAGGCGAATGCTAAGTGTGCGCTCGAGATAGACATTGGTGACCAGCTCGCGCTCGCGCAGATAGGTGATGACCTCGTTGCGCAGATCGCCGGGGACGCGGAAAGCCAGCCCGATGCAGGAGCCGCCACGGTCGAGGCCGAGCACCAACCCGGGTCGTTCGCGCGTGCCGCGATGCACGAAGGAGTAGACGCACAGCGACCGGCGATAGCCGTGAAGACGCGCGCGCCGCGTCTCGACATGCGCAAATCCCGGCCGCCAGATCAGCGAGCCGTAGCCAAAAACCCAAAAATCGCCCATATCGCCAAGCCTGGTTGCAGCACCGCACTGGAATCGGTGTTTTTAAAATCCGTCTCCGTCTACCCGATGTTGCCGGAAACGACAGTCCCCTCTGCAACACGCGTTAACGAGAGCCGCAGCATGACGTCAAGTGACGAGCGCCCGCCGAATTTTCGCCGCCGCCTCTTCTGGCTTGGCGCTTTCATCGTCGTGCTGTTCGGCCTCTACAGCGCCGGCTGGTTCTACCTGGCAGACAAGGTCAAGAGCGAAGCCGCCAAAGCAGTCACCGAGCTCAACGGCAATGGCATCGAGGCGGACTGCGCCAATCTCACGGTTAGCGGCTATCCCTCGAGCTTCGCCATTTCCTGCGACAGTCTGGCTTATCAGGACGACACCAGGAACGTCGCAGCCTCGCTCGGCAGTCTCAACGCGGTTACGCACATCACCCAAATCCTGTCGCCTGGCGCCGACTTGCGCGGACCGCTCAGGACCTCAGCCCCGGGGATGACGCCGCTGTGGATCGACTGGGATAATCTGCGAGCGAACCTGAAATTGTCCTGGCCGCTGCCCCGGGGCGTTTCACTGGAGGCAGAGGGCCTGTCCGGCCAGACCGATCCGGCGGATGGCACAGATCCGGTCGAGCTGTTCAGCGCCGGGACGGCGGCCGGACAATTGCGTCCGAACGGTCAGGACATCGACTATGCCGGGAGTTTTACCGATCTCGAAATCGATCCAGGGGCGATCGATGGCCGCGTGTTGCCGCCGCTCGACGGCAGCGGCGACGTGACGCTGAAGAACGGCGTGGCGCTGATCAAGACGCAGCCAAGGAGCTTGCGCGGCCAGGCGGTCGATATCGGCAAGCTCGATCTATCGTCGGGGACCGCGCGCGTCACCGTCTCCGGACCAGTTTCGGTCGATGCCGATGGGCTGATCGACGCCGACCTGATGATCAAGCTCAGTGACCCGAAGGCCGTGGCGGCCATCCTCGGCAAGGCCATTCCCGAGCAGAAGAGCCAGATCAAAACCGGCTTTGCCGGGCTGGCGCTGCTTGGCAACGAACCGTCGATGCCCCTCAAGATCGTCAAGGGCAAGGCCTCGCTCGGTTTTATCCCGCTGGGCAGGATCAAACCGGTCGATTAGACCCATGATTGCGAATCCTCCAGTTCGGAAAAGATCACGGTCAAACAGGAAGATAAATGAACAGCCCGGTGAAGCTCCTGAGTGTTGGCGCGCTGACGCTCGATACGATCCTTCGCGTCGACACGCTTCCGACACGTCAGGGCAAGTTCATCGCGTCCGACGGCGTCCAGATCGCCTCGGGCATGGCTTCGAGCGCGGCCTGCGCCGCGCGCCGCCTCGGCGCGGACGTATCGCTGTGGGCGAGCGCGGGGGACGACTCCGTCGGCGATCAGCTGGTCGCCGGGATCGAGGCCGAGGGCGTCGATTGCAGCTTTGTCCGGCGCGTCAGCGGCGCGCGGTCGGCACTGTCGGCCATCTTGGTCGACACGCATGGCGAGCGCATCATCGTTCCTTTCTATGACAAGCTCGCCCAGGCCGACCCCGAGGCGCTCCCCACCCAAGATCTCACCGCATTCGACGCCGTCCTGGTCGACGTGCGCTGGCCGGGCGCAGCAGCTGTGGCGCTGGCGGCGGCGCGCGCAATCGGCCGTCCGGCCATACTGGACGCCGACACCGCGCCACGGGACGTGCTGGAACGTCTGTTTCCGCTGGCCTCGCACGTCGTCGCGTCGGAGCCGGCAGCGTTCATCCTCTGCGGCGAGGAGCAAGGCCCGCAAAGGGCCTGTGAAGCGCTGGCCGGACGCATCGATGCATTTGTCGCGGTGACGGGCGGCGCTGCGGGAAGCTGGTGGTTCGACCGCTCGGCGGGTTCCGTGCGCCATGTCGCGGCGCCAAGGATCAAAGCAGTGGATACGCTTGCCGCCGGCGACGTATTTCACGGCGCCTTTGCCGTCGGGCTGGCGGAGGCGATGCCGATCGAACGGACATTACGCTTTGCCAGCGCCGCCGCCGCGCTCAAATGCCTGCGCTTCGGCGGCAGGCTGGGCGCGCCGGACAGGGCCGAGACGCTGGCCATGATGGCGGCTCACTGGCCGGCGGACTAACGGCCTGGCGGTCGAGACAGGCTACTGCTTTGCGGGATGCTCGACCGCCTGGCGGCCAAAGTCCGGTACGTCGATGTCCTGGCCGGCCTCGATGATCGAGCGGCGGACGGCGCGGGTGCGGGTGAACAGGTCGAACAGCTTTTCGCCGTCGCCCCAGCGGATTGCCCGCTGCAGCGAGGCCAGATCTTCCGAGAACCGCGCCAGCATTTCGAGGATGGCATCCTTGTTGTGCAGGCAGACATCCCGCCACATGGTCGGGTCGGAAGCGGCAAGGCGCGTGAAGTCGCGAAAGCCGGAGGCCGAATATTTGATGACCTCGGATTTTGTCACCGACTCCAGGTCGTCGGCGGTGCCGACGATGTTGTAGGCGATGATGTGCGGCAGATGCGAGACGATGGCCAGTGTCATGTCGTGATGCTGGGGATCCATCGTGTCGATGTTGGAGCCGCAGCGGCGCCAGAATTCCGAGAGTCTTTCTAGCGCGTCCGGATCGGTGCCGGGCAACGGCGTGAAGATGCACCAGCGGTTTTCGAACAGTTCGGCAAAGCCGGCGTCCGGGCCCGATTTTTCAGTGCCGGCCAACGGATGGCCGGGGATGAAATGCACGCCATCAGGCACATGCGGTTGCATCTGCGCAATGACCGATGCCTTGGTCGAGCCGACATCGGTGAGGATGGCGCCCTGCTTTAGCGCTGGTGCGATTTCCTCGGCGACCTCGCCCGAAGAGCCGACCGGCACCGAAACGATAACCAGGTCGGCATCGCGGACCGCCTCTTTCGCATCCATCGTGTAGGAGGAGCCGAGGCCGAGCTCCCTCGCCCGCGCCAGCGTCGTTTCGCTGCGCGTCGAGATGGCGACGTGACGGGCAAGACCTTCGCGGTGGATGACGCGGGCCAGCGACGAGCCGATCAGGCCGATGCCGACCAGCGCGATCTTTTCGAACATCGGTGATGTCATTGTTTCAGCTTTTCGGGGGTTTCAGCTTTTCAGAAATGTCGTGAGTGCGGCGACAACGCCGCGATTGGCCTCTTCGGTGCCGACGCTCATGCGCAGTGCATTCGGGAAGCCGTAGCCGGAGACGCGCCGCAATATGTAGCCGCGCGCGGAGAGGTAATCGTCCGCAGCTGCCGCCGAATGTTTTTTGTCCTCGGGAAAATGGATGAGGACGAAATTGCCGACGCTCGGCGTCACCCGCAGCCCGAGCTTGGTCAATTCCTCGCTCACCCATGACAGCCAGGTCTCGTTATGCGCCACGCTGCGCTCGACATGGGCACGATCGCGGATCGCTGCAATGCCGGCCTCGATCGCCGTCGCGTTGACGTTGAAGGGACCCCGCACACGGTTGATCGCGTCGATGATATGCATCGGCGCGTACATCCAGCCAATCCGCGCGCCGCCGAGGCCGAGCTTTGAGAAGGTGCGGGTCATGACCACGTTTTCCGCGCCAGCCACCAGTTCGACGCCGGCTTCATAGTCGTTGCGGCGGACATATTCGGCATAGGCGCCATCCAGCACCAGAAGCACGTTTCGAGGCAGGCCGGCATGCAGGCGGCGCACCTCCTGGAACGGCAAATAGGTGCCGGTCGGGTTGTTGGGATTGGCGAGGAAGATGATCCTGGTGCGCGGCGTCACCGCAGCGAGGATCGCATCGACGTCGGCGCGCTCATTGGTTTCCTGGACCGACACCGGGACAGCACCTGCCGACTGGATGTAGATCTTGTAGACCATGAAGGCGTGTTCGGTGATGACAGCTTCATCGCCGGGCGCGAGGTAGGTCTGCGCAAGCAGGCCCAGAATCTCATCGGAACCGTTGGAACAGACGATGTTCGCAGGGTTGAGGCCATGCACCTCGGCGATCGCCTCCCGCAGGCGCCTGGCGGTGCCATCGGGATATATGTCGAGTTTGGCCGCGACGTCACGCGCGGCTTCTATCGCCTTCGGCGAGGGGCCGAGCGGGTTCTCGTTTGACGACAATTTATGGACCTTGGCAACGCCGGCCGGTGCCGTGCTTTTGCCCGGCACATAGGCTTCGATGTCCATGATCCCCGCGCGGGGCGTTGGACGTGCCTGATCCGATGCCTGGTTCATATTGCAAAAATCCGTCGAGAACGCTTCCGCCTGGGGAAGCCGCAGCGGAAATACAAGCCGTGGCCTGGAATGTCGAGAGGCGGCAACTGTCGGTGAGCGCCTGGCCGTTGACGCCGAGGCGCGCCGGTCCTAGAAGAAAGGCGAAATCCCGTGGTGATTTGGCCGGTCGGCTTGCAGCCACGTTAAACAACTCGCTAAAGGGCCGTTTGCATCCTGTAACCGGCTTTGCGAAGGCGATGCCGGTTTTTTGTTGTCCGTAGCCGGCCGGACAATCGCATCGACCCGAAAATCGGTATCGATTTTCGGAAAAGCGCGATGGGTTGATGTAAGAGGATGCGATGGTCGCGCTGCGCACTAAAAGAACCAACAACGAGGCCGACGAGCCGTCGAGCCCGGTGTTGCGTTTCGATGCCGACAAGCCGCTCAAGCTCGACGCCGGCACGCTGCTGTCACCGTTCCAGATTGCCTACAAGACCTACGGCACGCTCAACGACGCCCGCTCCAACGCCATCCTCGTCTGCCATGCGCTGACCGGCGACCAGCATGTCGCCAGCACCAATCCGGTGACCGGCAAGCCGGGCTGGTGGGAGGTGCTGATCGGCCCCGGCAAGATCATCGACACCAGCCGCTTCTTCGTCATCTGCTCAAACGTCATCGGCGGCTGCCTCGGCTCCACCGGCCCCGCCTCGACCAATCCCGCCACCGGCAAACCCTACGGGCTCGACCTGCCGATCATCACCATCCGCGACATGGTGCGGGCGCAGTTGATGCTGGTCGACCATTTCGGCATCGAAAAACTGTTTTCGGTTCTCGGCGGCTCGATGGGCGGCATGCAGGTGCTGCAATGGGCGTCGAGCTACCCGGAGCGCGTTTTCTCGGCACTGCCGATCGCCACCGGCGCGCGCCATTCCTCGCAGAACATCGCCTTCCACGAGGTCGGCCGGCAGGCGGTGATGGCCGACCCGGAGTGGCATGGCGGCAAATATTTCGAACAGGGCAAGCGCCCGGAAAAGGGACTGGCTGTGGCGCGCATGGCCGCTCACATCACCTATCTGTCGGAGGCCGCCCTGCACCGGAAATTCGGCCGCAACCTGCAGGATCGTGAAGCGCTCACCTTCGGTTTCGACGCCGACTTCCAGATCGAGAGCTATCTGCGCCATCAAGGCATGACCTTCGTCGACCGCTTCGACGCCAACTCCTATCTCTACATGACCCGGGCGATGGACTATTTCGACCTCGCCGCCGACCATGGCGGCCGGCTGGCCGACGCCTTTGCCGGCACCAAGACCCGTTTCTGCCTGGTCTCCTTCACCAGCGACTGGCTGTTCCCGACCGAGGAGAGCCGCTCGGTCGTTCACGCGCTGAACGCGGCCGGCGCCTCGGTGTCCTTTGTCGAGATCGAGACCGACCGCGGCCACGATGCCTTCCTGCTCGACGAGCCGGAGCTGTTTGCCGCCATCAACGGCTTCATCGCCTCGGCGGCCCGCGCCAGGGGGCTCAGCGCATGACCTCTGAAGATTGCAGGCCTTCCGGATCGGCATCATGCTCGAGGCATCAGCGCATGACCCCGAAAAGTTGCAGACTTTTCGGATCAGGATCATGCGCTAACCAAAAGGCACGATCATGAGTGTCAACCACGCCCAGCGCGTCGACCTCGAAGTCGTCGCCGGTCTCATCCCGGCGCAGGCGCGGGTGCTAGAC
>NZ_RZTI01000299.1:0-661 GCF_003997275.1 Mesorhizobium sp. M6A.T.Ce.TU.002.03.1.1 | reverse complement strand
AGGTCGCAAGCGGGATCTGGCTCGCGATAGTTGGCGGTCGGCGGCACGACGTCCTCTTGGATTGCCATCACGCAGGCGATCATTTCAAGCGCGCTCGCTGCGCCGAGGCAATGCGCGTGCGTGGACTTGGTGGAAGAGATGGACATCGAATAAGCGTGGTTTCCAAACACACGCTTGATCGCCGCCGTTTCAGTCTGATCATTGCTCTTGGTACCGGTGCCGTGCGCGTTGAGGTAGTCGACGTCCTCGGCATTCAGCCCGGCATCGGCAAGGCAGGCGCGCATCGCCGACGCTGGCCCCTCGACAGATGGCGCGGCGATGTGGAAGGCATCGGCGGAAAGGCCGACGCCGGCGATCTCGGCAAGAATTGTGGCACCACGCCTCGTGGCATGCTCGTAGCTTTCCAGCACGGCCATGCCCGCACCCTCGCCCAGCACCAGGCCCTTCCTATCGGCGGAGAAGGGCCGGCAGGTATCGGGTGAAAGCACGCGCATTGCTTCCCATGCTTTCAGCACGCCCCATGCGAACGGCGCGTCGCTGCCCCCGGAAACCATTACGTCGGCCCGGCCCAGCTTGATCTGATCCACCGCCGAGGCGATCGCATGGTTGGCCGAGGCACATGCGGAGGTCACCCCGAACACCGGCCCGCGCAAGCCGAGGC
>NZ_RZTI01000298.1:0-650 GCF_003997275.1 Mesorhizobium sp. M6A.T.Ce.TU.002.03.1.1 | reverse complement strand
GCTATGCGCTCGACAGGCAAGACGTCGATATCAGCCTGATCGGAACACCGAATTATCCAGGGCCGGCAGCGCTGCTTGCCAACGCTTCGGTTCCGCGCGACGTGCAACTGCTGCCATCCCTCGGCAAACTCAGGCGTGACGTACCGATCGTCTATCGACTGAAATGCCATCAGGAGCAGGACAGCACGCAAGCTGTGGGCTGCCAGCCTCGGCGATCCCCAGGGAACCAGGACCATTGTCGTCGCAGGCGATTCACACGCAGCACAATGGATCCCTGCCATCGACAAGATTGCCAGGGACCGCAAGTGGAAATTGGTCACCTTCACCAAGGCTGCATGCCCTTTCACCCTTGCCGCTGTGACGGATGACGGTAAGCCGTATGAGGCCTGCGCAACATGGCGCGACAACGTTCTCGCCGAGATCAGGAAATTGCGGCCAGACCTGATGTTCACCAGCCAGTCTCGCTATTCCGACACACCGGAGCCGGCAATGATCGACGGTTTGCGCAGCATCTGGAGCGACTTGAACAGTGCCGGCCTGCGCATTATCGCCATTCGTAACACGCCTTTCGTCAAGTTCGATCCCGGTGATTGCCTGGCCGCCGATCCCGACAAATGCGTCAACGCGCGACAGGAGGTGGAGACGAGTGA
>NZ_RZTI01000297.1:0-736 GCF_003997275.1 Mesorhizobium sp. M6A.T.Ce.TU.002.03.1.1 | reverse complement strand
GCCATTTATCGATGGCGTCGCGGACTGAATGGTCCGCGTGCGCTGGGCCAATACTAGCCCGTAGGTTACAGTTAGTTACGTTCCCTGACGTGAGCCGATCGGCCAAGGTCACTCATAGCCGTCATATCCCATCGCCCCGCAAGAGGACAGCAGCCTCTGGAGCAAATGGTGCCCGTAGCCAAAGAACAATTCAGCCTGCACACAAGGGGAATAGCAATGCGAAAATACATGACACGCATCGCGGCAACGTCAGTAGCACTTTCGACTGCGATGGCAGCCTACGCACAAGATCAAAGCCCCCTTCCAAAGGCCAGCGATGTGCTTGTCCGATACGGGGACGACGTCGAGGGCTGGACCGTCTATGCCAATCAAACCCGCGGTGATTGCTTGATCGTGCACTCAGATGGCCCAAGTTCGGTGCAAATGGGCGTTACCGCAAATCGGGAGGTCGGCTATCTTGGCGTGTTCACCAAAGAGGATATCGGCCTTCAGAACGGGACCAAGTCGGACATCTTCGTCTCCATTGACGGCCATCTCTATCGTGGTGTGGCCACTAGCACGAGCGGCGAACTCAAGGGCGGATACTCTGGCGGCTACATCTTGACAGACGACCCGAAGTTCAAGCGCGACGTAGCGAAGAAATATAAAATGACCGTGTTTCCGGAAACCAAGGGGGCCTTTGTCGTCGATCTGAAGGGGACTTACAAGGCAATGGCAATGGGCCACAAGTGCCTCA
>NZ_RZTI01000296.1:0-740 GCF_003997275.1 Mesorhizobium sp. M6A.T.Ce.TU.002.03.1.1 | reverse complement strand
GACTGATAGGTCGAAATGCCCATCTTGGACATCACCTTGAGGATGCCCTTGCCGATCGACTTGATGTAGCGGGTGACGACTTCATAGGCGTCGACCTCCGCCGGCAGCTCGCCGCGCTTGTGCATGTCGAGCAACGTGTCGAAGGCGAGGTAGGGGTTGATCGCCTCGGCGCCGTAGCCGGCAAGGCAGCAGAAATGATGCACCTCGCGCGGCTCACCGGACTCGACCACGAGCCCCACCGACGTGCGCAACCCCTTGCGGATCAGATGATGGTGAACGGCCGCCGTCGCCAGCAGCGCCGGAATGGCGATACGGTCCGGCCCGAGCTGACGGTCGGACAGGATGATGATGTTATAGCCGCCGGCGACCGCCGCCTCGGCGCGCTCGCATAGCCGGTCGATGGCGCCCTGCATGCCGGCCGCGCCTTCGCTCGAAGCGTAGGTGATGTCGATCGTCTTGGTGTCGAAGCGGTCCTCGGTGTGGCCGATGGAGCGTATCTTTTCGAGATCGCCATTGGTCAGGATCGGCTGGCGCACTTCGAGCCGCTTGCGGCGCGAATTGCCGACGAGGTCGAAGATGTTGGGCCTCGGCCCGATGAAGGACACCAGGCTCATCACCAGCTCCTCGCGGATCGGGTCGATCGGCGGGTTGGTGACCTGGGCAAAGTTCTGCTTGAAATAAGTGTAGAGCAGCTTCGATCTGTCCGACATCGCCGAGATCGGCGTGTCGGTGCCCATCGA
>NZ_RZTI01000295.1:0-741 GCF_003997275.1 Mesorhizobium sp. M6A.T.Ce.TU.002.03.1.1 | reverse complement strand
AGATGATCCGCGACACCCGCCTGCGCGACCGCGCGGTGCGCGAGATCGAGGAGCTGAAGAAGAAGGGCCTGTGGAATGCGTGAGCCTGGCGCTTCTCCCTTCTCCCCGTTTACGGGGAGAAGGTGCCCGAAGGGCGGATGAGGGGCAGCGCTGTGCGAGGTGGAAACGAGCCGAAGGTGGCGAGGGCCAGGCAGCTTCGAAAAGTCGAGAATGATGCCGAGGAATGGCTATGGCACGAACTGCGCGGGCGACGATTGAACGGCCACAAATTTGTTCGCCAACTACCGATCGGCCCCTATTTCGCCGACTTCGCCTGCCGCGAAGGCAATCTGGTTGTGGAAGTCGATGGAAGTCAGCACGCAAATCGATCTCAGGATCGATACAGGGATGAGACCATGAACAGGAACGGTTGGTCGGTGTTGAGGGTTTGGCACGCTGATGTCCTCACTGGCCGTAAGAGCGTACTGGATACGATCGTTGCGGCCTTGGATGGTCGGCTCAATCGGAAAATGATTGCTGTCGACGCGAAGTTTTTGCCCGCTTCAACGTCAGAGGAAAGATGATGAGCGTTTGCGCCGCCCCTCATCCGCCCTTCGGGCACCTTCTCCCCGTGAACGGGGAGAAGGAATAATGGCCAAGAAATCCGACCTTTTGCGCGAGAACGAGCTGATCTACGGCCGGCTGTTGACCATCGAGGAGCCGCATCTCATCCAGCGTTATAACAAGGCTTTGGTCGCCTTC
>NZ_RZTI01000294.1:0-828 GCF_003997275.1 Mesorhizobium sp. M6A.T.Ce.TU.002.03.1.1 | reverse complement strand
CGCCGAACCCTTCGATCAGCGCTTCCGTTGCTTGCACATCACGAAATTGCGCCTGGATCTCGACGAGATGCCGATAGTTTTCGTCTGTGGGATCGCTGGCGAGCGCCGCTTCCGCCTGTTTCAGCTCCTTATGTAAGGTGCGCGCGCTGCGCTGCAAGTGGAGAGCTTGGCTGAAGGCGTCGCGGGCATCGTCAAGTCCGGCGGTTTCCAGCGCCGGCCATTGCCGCGCCCGCTTGATCAGCGCCACCGCGCGCGCCCAGATTTCGCCGCAGCCGGCCCGTTCGATCGTCGCGATCACCGCGTTGCGGTCGTTGGCCATGTCATGGGCCATCGCGTCGAGAATGGCCGCGTGCAATCGCTTCAGATCGGTGTTGGCGAGGTCGAGGAACTCGACATGGGCGAAATTCTCGTCGATCAGCGCCGGATGATTAACAAGAGCTGCAATGATCGTCGCCTCGCGCACCGACATTCCCTCGCTGCTGCGCTTGACCAGCGCCGAACGGCCGAGGCTTTCGGTGATCGCGGTACGTCCACCGCCGCCGCGTGCGAACTGTCCGCCAGGAGCTGAGCCCTTGCCCTGAAAGCGCTCGCCGGGCCGCCCACCTTGACGCCCATCTTGACGACGCTCTTGGCGCCCGCGCTGGGCACCAAAAAAGCTTAGCACCCGCTCGCGCATTTCCTGTTGGTAGTGATAGCGCAAGCTCTCGTCGCGGATGCGGCTGGTCAGTTCGCGCAGCGTTTTTTCCAGTTCCGCCCGCCGCTCCGGCGTGTCGAAGATGCCGCCGGCCGTTTCGCGCACCCACAAAAGGTCGGCGAGCGGCCGCGCCT
>NZ_RZTI01000293.1:0-856 GCF_003997275.1 Mesorhizobium sp. M6A.T.Ce.TU.002.03.1.1 | reverse complement strand
GCCTTCGTCGCCGACCGGAATGGCCCCGCCTATGCCGCAGGCCTGAACGAGCAGACCACGGTGGAAATCCTGTCGCTCGCCGCCGGCCACATCGGAAGCTGCGCCGACTATCTGCGCCGCACCGTCGTTCAGCTCGAAGCCCGCAACATCCGCGACGCCACGCTATGGCGGCTGCAGGGCAAGGTCGCCGCCTACCTCGGATCACTGCAATCCGGCACGCCCTTGCCGGCGCCAACCCTGGAGATCGAACATGCATGCGAAGGTTGAAGAACCATTCCTCCCGTCGGCTCTGGCACGGGAAGCGGTGCACCGGATCCTGTCGACGGGCAACGTTGAATTCTGTGGCGGCGAAACGGCTCAGATGCTGCACTATCTCGACCTGCTGACGCCGAGTGAGACAGCCATGATCCCTGCCAAAACGATTCCTGCAGAAACGAGGCCGCGCCTGTGGCAGCGCCTTTCCGGCATCTTTCGGGCTTGACCTTTACCGGCTTATGCGGCTCCGATGATCGCTGCGCAATCAGGCGCAGCGGTGGCGCAGGAGCTTGGCACACCAGGTCGGCAGCTCGGTTCTCGATCTCGACCGCGGCACATTGCGGCGTGACGGCGAGATCGTGCCGGTGCGGCCAAAGACCTTCGATCTGCTGGCCTTCCTGGTGCGTAATCCCGGCCGAGTGCTGAGCAAGGACGAACTGTTACAGGCGGTCTGGCCCAGCACCATCGTGACAGAAGATTCGCTCACGCAATGCATTCGCGATGTGCGCAAATGCATAGGCGACGAGACGCAGTCGCTGGTTCGCACCGTGCCCCGGCGCGGCTACATGTTCCAGGCTGCCGACGACGGTCTGTCCGCTTC
>NZ_RZTI01000292.1:0-744 GCF_003997275.1 Mesorhizobium sp. M6A.T.Ce.TU.002.03.1.1 | reverse complement strand
ATGTCATCCCGGCCGCAGGGTCGGCGGGCGGCTTCATCGTTCTTGCCGTCGTCTGCGTCGTGTCGCTGGTGGTCGCCTTCACTGTTCCCGGTGACTATGCCGACCTGCCCAAGGAGGAGAACCTGGTCAATGTGCTGACGCTTCCCTCAACGACCGCGCTGCTGTCCGTCTTCTGCTATTTCATGTTCTTCGGCGCGGTCTGGGCCTTTCTGGAACCGCTTGGCGCACAGTATGGCATCGATGGCCGCACCGTCGGCCTGATCGTCTCGGCCAGCCTCGCCGTGCAGGTCCTGGGTGCTATGACGGCCACCGTGTTCGAGGCGCGCATCGATTATCGCCTTGCCATCGCGGCGATCGGCGTCGTCGCGCTTGTCAGCTCCCTGGTTCTTGCCAGTAGCCCTGGCCTGACAACGTTCTGGGTCGCTGCCTTGGCCATGGGCTTTATCCTGCTGTTCATCGTGCCCTACCAGATACGTCTGGCGATCACCGCCGACGAGACGCGGACCGCCGTGCTGCTGGTGCCGGCAGCCCAGCTTTTCGGCCTGGCGATCGGGCCGATCGCAGCGTCGCTGCTCATCGATGGCAAGGATTTCCGGCCGGTGCCGGAATTCGCCGCCGCCAGCGCGGCGGCAAGCGTGGCGCTGCTCGGTCTCTTCGTTCTTGTGTCACGTCGCCGTCGTGCGGTTGCCTGAGCGGGGAGCGCCATGTCGAACACTTGGAGCAACTGGTCGGGCTTCGTAAGTG
>NZ_RZTI01000291.1:0-923 GCF_003997275.1 Mesorhizobium sp. M6A.T.Ce.TU.002.03.1.1 | reverse complement strand
ATCGCCCGGTGCATCACCGGCCCGTCGACGCAGGAAATCGGCCGCTGTCTCCATGGCTCCCACCTTTTGCGCCACAGCCGAAGCGATCCACTGGTTCAGCGACACACCATCAGCCTTTGCCAGACGTGCAGCCGCCTCCTTGATCGACAAGGGAAGTTTCAACGGATAAGTCGCCTTGCTCATGTTCGAAATCCTTCTAACAATTCGGCGGGGCTGACGACTGGAACTTCAAAACGGCCTGCCGCAGTCACAAAATCGCGGCGATTGTGAGTGACCAATGCGTCTGCCCGACCATTGATCGCTGCCTCAAGCACCATCTCATCCTTCGGATCATTCAATTGCGGGCGCCAGAGAAAGTGCAGTTCGACCGGCTCTGCCAAGACAGCGAAGCCGGCCAGCAAACGATCCAGATCTGCAAGCGACAATCCGTGAATTGCCCGTTGCTCAGGGCGGGTCAGCACGGTTTCATATTCAAGAAACAGCGCTGTTGTCACCAATGGGCAAAACTGTCGATTTGCGACCAACCGCAAAACGGCAAATGACGCACCATTCCTGCTGCGCAGACCTGCGGTCAGAACGTTTGTGTCCAATGCGATCCGCTTCACAGGTCAAAATAGTACATCCCATGGGATGTTTCAACGTGCCTGTGAAGCTACCAGACTCAATCCATCCGGATCGTCACAAACCGCAACTCGCCGGTCTTCGACGCCAGCATCAGCAGGGCGTTCTTGCGTCCCTGCTCCTTCAATGCGGCAATCCGGTCCATGACATCCTTGGGCGTGGCGACCGATTCCTGCGCGATCTCGGTGATCACCTCGCCGGCCTGGATGCCGCGTTCGGCGGCGGCCGAATCCTTGGTGACCTCGGTGATGACGACGCCGGAGACTTCGGCGGCGATGCCGAATTTCGTCCGCGTCTCGTCG
>NZ_RZTI01000290.1:0-944 GCF_003997275.1 Mesorhizobium sp. M6A.T.Ce.TU.002.03.1.1 | reverse complement strand
ATGGTGCGCCGCTCGCCCGCAACCGTGAATTCAAGCGGCATCACCTCGCCGGGTCGCGACGAGCGGAAGCCGACCATCGCATGGCCTCCGAGATCGTCGGGTGTGGCCGGCACGCCGTGCCTCTCCAGGTAGGCCGGACTGGCGCAGGTGACTTCGCGCAGCGTCGCCACTCTCCGCACGATCATGCCGCTGTCGGCCTGTTCGCCGGAGCGCAGCACGCAATCGACGCCTTCGCGCACCAGGTCGACCAGCCGGTCGCCGTCGCCGATATGCAGGTCGATCCGGGGATAACGATCGAGGAATTCGGCGAGCCGCGGCAGGATGAAATGACGGGCCATGAAGCCGTGCACGTCGATCCTGAGCAACCCTTGCGGCTGCGCCGCCTGGAAGCCGGCCTCGGCATCCTCAATATCGGCCAGGATGGCGAGGCAGCGCTGGTAATAGGCCTGGCCGTCGAGGGTAGGGGCGACGTGGCGTGTGGTGCGCTCGAGAAGCCTGACGCCTAGCCGCGCCTCCAGCTCCTTGATCGCCTCGGTGGCGGTCGATCGCGACATCGAGAGATCGGCCGCCGCCGCGGTGAAGCTGCCGCGCTCGATCACACGAGATAGAAGGCGCATCCGGTCGACACTGTCCATCGCTATTGTTCGCCACATCCGAATGGTGTTGGCAAGACCCGAGCAATTATCCCGGCAAATTTATCACCTACCTTCAGTCCACAAGAATTGGAGATCTGACATGGCTACACAAAATGGAAGAGCGGCGCTGGTGACCGGCGCCTCGAAGGGAATCGGTGCCGAAATCGCCAGGCGGCTGGCGCTCGACGGCTTTTCGGTCGTCGTCAATTACGCCAGAGGCGCTGAAGCCGCCGACAGCGTGGTGCGCGAGATCGAGGCGGCGGGCGGCGTGGCAATCGCCGTCCAGGCCGATGTCGGCGATCCCAAGGG
>NZ_RZTI01000028.1:0-56297 GCF_003997275.1 Mesorhizobium sp. M6A.T.Ce.TU.002.03.1.1 | reverse complement strand
GTTGCGCATCGGGCCGATGCGCTCGACGATTTTCTCGACGGTCGGGCGATCCGACTTAGTGTGTGCGTCGAGCGCCTTGCGCATGGCGGCTAGGTGAGCGAACGAGGTGCCGCAGCAACCGCCGACGATCTTGGCGCCGGCATCGACGGCGAGCCTGACATAGTCGGCCATCAGTTCGGGCGTGCCGGAATAGTGGATTTCGGCGCCACGGAATTCCGGAATGCCGCAATTGCCCTTGACGATCACCGTCGCCTCCGGCTTCGCCTCGGTCATGTCGAGCAGCGAAGCGAGGATGTCGGAGGCGCCGACACCGCAATTCGCGCCGACACCGAGCGGCGCCTGCGACAGTCCATCGGCGACGCCATGGATGTCCTTCGGCAACAGCCCCATCATGGTGCGGCCGGCGGTGTCGAAGGAGCCGGTATAGGTATAGGGCAGGCCGACGCGGATGGCGGCTTCGGCGGCGGCGCGGATTTCGTCCGGCGCCGACATGGTCTCGATCCAGGCGACTTCGGCGCCGCCGGCCTTCAGGCCCTCGATCTGTTCGGCAAAGGCCTCGACTGCCTCGTCATAGGTCATGGCGCCGAGCGGCACCAGCAACTCGCCGGTCGGGCCGACCGAGCCCGCCACGATGACCTTGCGGCCGGCTTTATCGGCGACGGCGCGGGCGATCTCGGCGGCGCGCTTGTTCAGCGCATGCACGCGGTCCTGCGCATGGTGCAGCTTCAGCCGGTGACGGGTGCCGCCGAAGGAGTTGGTGAGGATGATGTCGGCGCCGGCATCGACAAAGTTCTGGTGCAGGCTGGTGATGGTGTCGGGCGCGGTCTCGTTCAGCAACTCTGGAGCCTCGCCGGCCTCGAGCCCCATGGCGAACAGATTGGTGCCGGTGGCGCCATCGGCGAGCAGAACGCCCTTTTCGGCAAGCAGCGCGTCAATCGGGTTCGTCATTGGAAATACGCCTTCCGGGGAACTCTTTGTCGAGATAAGGATATAAAGAACTCTTTATATGGCGTCAATGTCGACGCGAGAAACAGGCCGTCAAAATCGCATCTCTGCCAGCCTTTGCGTGAAGCTGGCTGCTTCATGCGCGTTGATGTCGGCAGCGCGGATCAGATTGTCGAAATGGCTGGTCAGCGTGCGGACCGGCTGGGTCGCATTCAGCACCAGATACATGTCGCCAACATAGATGGCGGCGCGATAAGGTCCGAAGATGGTGTAGGGGATCGAATAGCGCATCCGCCCGTCATAGAGAAACAGGCGGAAAGTGGGATAGAGATCGTCGAGCAGCGTCGCCATGTGGAGAAGCTGCTGGTGGCGGTCGGCCTCCGGGAAACGGTCCCACACGCCTAAGCCTCGCGCAAAAATCTCCAGCGTGTGGCGCGGCATGCAGACCTCCATGTCGGTTTCCGGCCGCCGGTTGTAGTCGATGCGGTACTGCGTCTCACCGGCCTGCGCCTCGCGGCTCTTGTTGGCGATGCCCGCCTCGTAGTCGACAAGCGCCTCGGTGCGCAGAAGATCGGGAATGCCGGCCGGCACGTAACGGATTTTCGTGCCTGCGGCCTCGGCATGCCACCTCGCCAGCAGCGTGCGGTCAAAGCCATCGGGCGCTTCTTCGATCTCCAGGCTCTCGCGGATTTCACCGGTGACGCCTTCGTCCTGGCTGAGGCCGAGCAGCCAGTCGAGCGATACCTTGAATTCGGCGGCGATGTTGAGCAGCGTTTCGGCGCGAGGAAGGCGTGTCGAGGCGCCGGACAGCAACTGCGAAAGCGCCGAACGGTCGATGCCCACCGCCGTCGCGAAGGCGGACTGGTTCAAGTCGGACCGTGTCAAGAGCATTTTCAGGCGCTCCCGAAAGATCGTCGACAGGTCGCGTTTGTCCATATCGTCATTCCGGCCATTGGGAGGAAAAAAATCCGCCGAAGCCACCGAAGCGGCACCTTAGGCGTAAATGAATCCTCCAGCTTGTTTACAAAATATAGCATATGCGGCTGAAAATGCGCAATCGCAACATCTTGTGCGCTTTGTCGCGTTGCAGCGATTCAACGCTCCTGACACAATACTGTCAGGAATCAAAAATGATTCCGGCGACTGGAAGGGCAGTGGTCGATCCATGACGAGCACGAATAACAGACGACGCAATGCACCGGCCATCGAATGGCCGACCGTGTTTCTGGCGTTTTTCTGTTACGGCACCTGGCTCGTCGCCGGCTCGCTCTTCTGGCCATCGTACCCGCTGTTGGCGCTCGCCGTTCTGGCGTTGGTCGCCGCACTGCAATCCTCGTTGGCTCACGAAGTCCTGCACGGCCATCCGACCCGCAATGCACAGCTCAACGAAGTTTTCGTCTTCCTGCCGATAGGCCTCGTCTGGCCGTTCCGCCGGTTCAAGACCATTCACCTGCACCACCATGCCGACGAACGGCTGACCGATCCGCTGGACGACCCCGAAAGCTACTACAAGGCGCTGTGGCACCATGACGAGTTGCCGCCGGCGATGAAATTTCTGCTGAAGATCAACAACACCATGGTCGGCCGCTTCGTGCTTGGCCCGTGGCTCTCCTGCATCGGCTTCTTCATCGACGATGCCAAGCAGATGCTTGCCGGCGACACTGCGATCCGCAAGGCGTGGCTGCTGCACGCGATTGGCTTGGCCATCGTGCTGCCCATCGTGCAGTTCGGCTTCGGCATCCCGTTGTGGCTCTACATCCTGGTGCCGGTGTGGCTCGGCCAGTCGCTGATTTCGATCCGCACTTTCGCCGAGCACCAGTGGTCGGAGCATCCGGAAGGCCGCACGGTGATCGTCGAGCGTTCGCCGCTGTCCTTCCTGTTCCTCAACAACAATCTGCATTTCGTCCATCACAAGAGCCCGACGGTGGCCTGGTACCGGTTGCCGAAGCTGTTTGCCGACCGCCGTGACGAGTGGCTGCGGATGAACAATGGCTATGCCTATCCGAACTATTTCGCGCTACTCAAGGCTTATGCGTTCAAGGCTAAGGAGCCAATCGTCCACCCCGTGCTGCGGCGCGCGCCGGAACCAGGCCGGGCGTTCAAGCCGCGCGTCAGGGCGCGCAGCCTCAATGGCCTTGGCAGCGCGCCGGTGCCGGCCGAGCCGCCGAAGGAATGAATTTTGCGGCATCGCCGCGGCGATGCCCAGGTGCGCGTCAATGGTCTCGTCTCAGCGTAACGATCAAAGTCCCGGCATGAGCGATTTCGTTGCCGCCTTGCCGATGTATGACTGGCCCGAAATGCGGAGCGAGGTCGATGCCCAATGGGCACGGCTGCGTGATGCCTTCCGGCAAAAAGGCATCGGCGCGCCGCAGACTATCGCTCGCGTCAATGCCGATCTGCGGCCTGTAGAAGGCGGCATCCGCGACGCCGCCGGAAAGGTTATCGCGCCCGATCCGGCGACGCTGCCGCCGGACGAACTGGATTTTCACGGCCTCTGGCTGCATCCGGCGCTGCTGTTCGCGCAGACCTGCTGGGGGCCGATGGAACTCGGCCTGTCGACGCATGTCCAGGTGATCGGCCAGCCGAATTACGATGCCTTCGAGGGCGGGCAGGGCGAACTCTATTCGAGCGCGCTCGTGATGCGGGCAGGTGAAGCGCCATCGGTTGGTTCACCGTCCGAAGGCAGCCCTCTCATCCCGCTCGATATTCTGCGTGGCAAGCACTTTACCTTCAACAGCCTCGATTCGATGTCCGGCTTCATCGGGCTAACGCGCGACCTGGAAGCAATGGGCGAAAGCCTGGACATCTTTACGGCGCGCAGCGAAAGCGGCGGCCACCGTGCCTCGATCGTCGCCATCGCCGAGGGCCGTGCCGATGTCGCGGCCATCGACTGCAAGAGCTGGGCGCTGGCGCAACGCTTCGAGCCAGCGGCGCAAGCGGTGAAGGTCGTTGGCTGGACGGGAAGGCGAAAAGGCCTGCCCTTCATCACCGCCAGAACGACACCGGAGCCGGTCAAGAACATCCTCGTCGACCTGCTGATCTCTCACGGAGCCGTCGGCACAACCGTTCGCTAACTCTGATTGGCAATAGATCCGGGCCTGGGCTGATCTTTACGCGACCGTCACCATGTGCGCGCAACCTGCGCGTGACTTCGCGGGGACAGCACCATGGCGGTGGCAACCATTCCGAGATGGACATTTCGGACCGTGCTGCTGGTCCTGGGGCTGGCGGCACTGCCATGTCTGCTCTTGCCGCAGATAGCCATCGTCGCGGCGATCAGCATCGTCGGCATCCCGCTCGCCCTGCTGATGGCGCTGATCCCGCCGGTGTTCCTGTTCCTGCTGTTGACATGGGCAATCAGCTTCGGGGTCCCGGGCCGATTAAACTGGTTGACGAGCCCGCTGATCGCGGTGGCACTGCTTGCGGTGCCGCCTTTCCTGATCAACAGGTCAATGGACCGGACCACGATGGCGCTGGTATCGGGCGACAACGACCGGATCGTGCGGCCGTTCCGGGCCGAGACGCTGGCGGTTCGCTCCGATCGGACAGCCTTCTGGACAAAGACCCAGACCCGCTGTGACGATTTCTGCATGCGTGCGCTGCTGACACGCAGCGCCCGGCGTATCATGGTAATGAGCTATCCCGCGGAGATGCCGGAGCCGGACTTTTCCTCCATCGCCCGGACCTTCCACATGGAGCGCCGGGCGTCATGTCCGCCAGTCGAGCTTGCCGATGTCCGCCTCCTTGATCTCGAAAAGAGTCCCACGGCGCGGAACGCACCCAAGGCTTCGGAGCGCATGCGGCTTGAGATCGCCAAGGGCAATTGCCTGATCGAATCCGAGGCGCCACTTGCCGAAGCTGACACGGTGGTCAGCGCCGGGCAGATCAAGCGTGGGGTGAACGACTACCAGGCAGGGCTCAATCCGACCGCCGATACAATCGCGGTCTACCGCATCTCTGTGCACAACAAGGACGGAGCAACCTTCTCCGAGGTCTACCGATGGACCGGCGTTGCTTCCTACCGGCTGCTGCCGCTGCTTTTGCCAAGCTATGTGACCGGCTATCAGTTCGATATTCGCATCGGCTTCCCGAGAACGCTCGACCTTACCCACATCGTCCAGTTCGCCGACCGGCCCGATTGGAGCGCATTCGTAACCGGCACGCTCGGCATGGAGCTTACGCTGCCAGCAGTCGACGACTCGAACGATGCGGCCGCGGTCCTTGCCGCAAAGCTCAGTCAGCCGGGCCCCATCGACGCCGTCACCAACTCGCTTGCCAATGATTTCTTTGACAGGCTGCGCGGTAGGCAGACTGCGTCGCAGCCCGATGTCGACCTCGCCATAGCAGCCCTGAACGACCGCCGGCTGGGCGTTCCAGACAGCGTCTTCGCAGCAGCGAAATATGCGAAGGACGTGGCGCCCGAGAGCATGGCGCGGCTTGCCGACGCGCTTTTCGCGCGGCTTTTCGAAATCGATATCAAGGTAAGCAAATTCGGCAACATCGAAGCACCGCAAGCTGGGCGCCTGGCCATAGCTATCCAGTCCCTGCCCGATCAAGTGATCCCGGAGCATCGTGCCGACCTCGAAAGGCTGGCAAAGGATACGCCCCGGCGCGTCGCCGCTTTTCAGGCTTTGACCAGGCTTTCCGTGTTCGGCGCCGACGCCATCCCGACGATGCTCTATCTGATCGACGACGCGGCGCTGCAGCCGCTCGACAAGGGCAATTTCTGGCAGCATTCCTATCTGGCAGGAGTGCAAGGCCTCTGCCGCCTCGGCGAGCGAGGCGCTCCCGCCATCGAGCCATTGCTGGAGCGTATCCGGGCGGGGATCATCCCGCTGCATGCCAGCTATGGCGACTTGGCGATCAACACGTTGGCCGGCATGGGCGCCGACAAGGCTACGCTCCTGCAAGCCTTTCCGGCCAAGGATCGGAACTCCAATCGAGCGCGGTTCGACCGCGTTTTCGACAAGGCCAGGCGCAAAATCGACTGCGGCTACTGAGCTTTCCGCCCTTCAGCCGCCGAGCAGTCGCTCATCCAGCGGGTAGCTTGAAAGCTGCTCGTTGCCGGTTTCGGTGATCAGGATCTGGTCCTCGATCTTGACGCCTTCGCGTCCGCCGAGCCGGCCGATGTAGCTCTCGACGCAAAGCACCATGCCTGACACAAGCACGCCGTCGGGCGTGTCGTCGGTCCAGTCGATCGCATGCGGCAGCGTCGGGTATTCGTCGGCCAGGCCGACGCCGTGATAGAGCACGCCGTAGCGCGTCGGGAAGCAATCACCAGGCGGCACCGCCGATCGCTCGACTAGGTCGCGGAATGAAGTGCCCGGCTGCATCAGGCCAATGTTGTGGGCGATCTGGTCGGCGGCGGTGCGAAACAGGTCGCCTTGCTCGGTGGACGGCTCGGTTTCGCCGCAGAGCCAGGTGCGCGACAGGTCGGCGCAGAAGCCGTAAGGGCCGATCAGATCGGTATCGAAAGCGACGAGATCGCCGGCTTCGATCATTCGCGACGAGCATTCCTGGAACCACGGATTGGTGCGCGGGCCGGACGTCAAGAGCCGGGTCTCGACCCATTCGCCGCCACGCGCAATGTTGCCGCGGTGGAGTTCGGCCCATAATTCGTTCTCGGAAATTCCTGGCCGCAACGCTGCTTCCATCTCGCCCATCGCCGCCTCGCAAGCGACGATCGACCGGCGCATGGCCAGGATTTCGTCGGGCGATTTGATCAGACGCGCATTTTCCATCAGCGCTTCTCCATTGCCGATGGAGATGCCGAGGCGGGCGAGTTCCTCGACGCCCTCAGGATTGATGTGATCGACGGCGATGCGGCTGATACCGCCGCCATGCTCCCTCACCAGATCGGCTATGCCGGCCGCCCAGCGGCGGGTCTTTTGCTCGGTCAGCTCGCCGCTATAGAGATACATCCACGACACAGCCGGCCGCACCTCGTCGACGACGCCGGAGTGGTCGGAAAGGTGCTCGCAGGAGAAATAGTCGAACAGCACCACCGGGCCTTCGGTGGCAACGAAACAATGCCTTGTCGGATTGTGCGCGACCCAGAGCTGCATGTTGGTCGAGTCGGTCGCATAGCGGATGTTGATCGGATCGTAGAGCAGGGCTCCCGCATAGTCGCGGCGCTTCAGCTCGGCGCGGATGCGGTCGAGCCGGTATTGGCGCATGGTGGGCAGGTCGGGAGCAGCAATACCGGCAGATTGCCACTCGGCTTCCGCCAGTGCGCCGTAGCCAAGCAGATGCTGGTTGAGTTCAGCGGCCTTCTGCCGCGACTTCAGGCGCAACGCGTCGATGGAGCCCGCTTCGTCCGGCTCGAACGGCATGATCTTGCGGTGGCGACCGAACCGTCGCTCGACGCCTGGCTCGCTCACTTTCCTATCCTCCCGATCTCAATCGGCCGCAGGAGCATTGGCATCCCGCTTTTTCAATTTGACGACGGTCACAAGCCTGCCGTCGCTCGAACCGAGAAATTCGGGAACCCTGAGGCTGCGGCGTTCACTGTCCAGAACGAAACCCGCCTGGTTGATGCGGTTCAGGATTTCCGGTTCCGGGTTGGGTCTGTCGAGCCAGATCAGAACGGCGGGCTCCTGCAGCAACGCGGCGAAACCCGGCACCTCTTCTCCGAGGACGACAAGGTCGGGATTGACGAGCCTGAGATTGCCCACCCAGTGCCAGTCCGACATGACCGTCTTGACGCCGCCATCTGCGGTCAGATCACGATACAGCGTCGGGTAGTCCAGACGGACGACGCGTCCCTGGCCCTTTCCGCCATAGACCTGATAAGCCCATGTTGCCGGCAAGATCAGTATGGCCAGTATGGCTGCAACGGTGATGGTGAGGTTTTGCGCCGTCCTGCCTTTGTCGCCGAGGGAGTCCATGCGGGCGGCGAAGGCGGCAGGCAAAAAAAGCAGGACCGGCAACAACCAGCGCGCCTTGAACGTGGTGGCGCCGCTGGCGATCACCAGGACTATGGTGATGCAGAGTCCGAAGCCGAGAATGCGCCACAATAGTTTTTCCGAATCTGGAAGCCGTTGGCGGAGCGTCGATGGACTGACCCGTCCCACCAGCATCGCCACTGCGAAAATAACGACCGGCAGGATGGCAAAATTCATTACGGCATCGCCAAAGCCGATGATGCCTTTCAACGCGACGAGGAAAGCACCGTCGCCTTCATTGATGCCGAACTTGTAGCTGCGCGCCAGCAATTCGCTCGGATGCGTGGCGGTCCAATACAATGTCGGCAGGCAGACCAGCAGCGCCACGGCGATGCTGATCATGATTTGCGGACGCAGGATGACCTGGCGGGTCTCGCGCAGCGATAAGGTCGCCGCCAGCATCGCGGCAATCAGGATGAAAAGATTGTATTTCGCCAGCACAGCGGCACCGATCGCCAGGCCGAACAAGGCATAGGTCAGCAGCGACTTGCGCTGCAGAAGCTCGACGAGCGCAAGCAGCAGCAGCCCCGAAAAACAAAAGGCGGCAACGGTATGCGATAAGGTGTGCTGCATTTCCCAGACCAGCTGAGGAAACAGCAACAGACCTAGAATGGAGGCAACTGCGGTGCGCTGGGAATAGCCGAGTTTGCGCACCGCGACGAAGACCGACGTCAAGGCCACGAAAATCAGGGAATACTTCAGTAGTTTAAGCGCGAAGATGTTGGTTCCGAAAACCGACGACGTCAACCAGCCGAGCCAGGAGTAAAGCGGCGGCTGCGAGCCGCCATAGCCGGCCCACAAAAACCGCATATACATCAGCTGTTCGGAGTCATCGACACCGACCCCGGTTCCCGCCCACAGGCTCGCCAGCGACAGCACGACGACCTGTGTGCAGCAATAAAGCGCGACCAATACGATCGCCGCGGGGAAAGGGCCGATCCTGCCCTCGGCAAGCCATTCGGCCCATTTCATCGAATACTTCAAGGAGTTCTCATCGCCCGTGCCGGTTGCACCGGCTGCGCTAGCATGAGACCGGGTCTTGCACAACGTTGTAGCAGCCTTGGGATGGGCGGCGGCCTTGGGCAGCAACCCTGACCGCCTATGCCCGCATCTTCTCGCCACTCGGATCGAAAGGCGGCTCGACATTGATGCGGGCCGGCCGCCGGTGTCCGAGGATTTCAATCTCGAACAGTCCGGCGCTCTCGTTCTCGGCCAAGGCGGCCGGCACATAGCCCTGCGCCATCGATTTCTGGACGTAATGCGCATAGCCGCCGGAGGTGATCCAGCCGACCACGCGCCAGTCGCCGTCGACGATGCCGCGCACGGCCGAGGCGCCTTCCGCGGCCCTGGAGCCGCGCACTTCCTTGCCTGATATATCGAAGCGTGGCGCGCCATAGCCATGCGGCTTTTCGACCGTGCCAAAATCCTTGCCGCCGACCTTGGCCCAGATCGGCTCGTCGCCCATCACGTCAGCATCCGCGGCATCTACGATGAAGGAGACACGGCGCAGTTTCGGCCCTTCTGTCTGTTCCTTTGCCGCCGCTTCGCGCCCGATGAAGTCGTTCTTCTCGAGCTTGATGAAACGATCCATTGCCCCTTCGAACGGCCCGTAGATCGGGCGCAGCTCGCGAAACCAGGTCGGAAAATTCTTTTCCAGGCGCATCGAGAGCAAGGCGCGCATGCCGAAATCGACAAGGCCAAACTCTTCGCCGGCATCCTTGATCGCCTTGTAGACAAGGCGCTGGTAGGCCGGCGCCATCCAGATCTCGTAACCGAGATCGCCGGTATAGGTGATGCGATTGACCATGCAGGGCGCGCCGCCGACCGCCATCTCGCGGAAATCCATGAAGCGGAAAGCCTTGGTCGAGACATCCACGTCAACAAGCTTCTGCAGCAGATCGCGCGATCTCGGCCCGGCGATCGAGAGGCCGACAAGCGTCTGGTCGAAGCGGTGGATGCGGACGCTACCATCCCTCGGCAGGTGCTTCTCGAACCAGCGCATATGATATTTCTGCGCCGCCGACGAGCTCCAGATCATGAAGCGCTCTTCACCAGCCTTGGCGATGGTGAAGTCGCCGATCAGCCTGCCGAACTCGTTCAGCATCGGGGTCAGCACGATGCGGCCGATCTTCGGCATGCGGTTGGTCATCAGCCGGTTGAGGAAATCTTCCGATCCCGGCCCGGACACTTCGTATTTGGCGAAGTTGGCGATCTCGGTGACGCCGACCCTTTCGCGGGTCGCACGCACTTCCTCGCCGATCGGCCCGAAATCGTTGGAACGGTGGAACGAAACGATATCCTTCGGCTCCGTGCCTTTCGGCGCGAACCAGAGTGGCGTTTCGAGGCCCCACGAATCGCCCATGACGGCATTGTTGGCCAGCATCGTGTCGTAGAGCGGCGTCGTCTGAGCCGGGCGAGCAGCCGGCAATTCCTCGTTGGGAAAGCGTATGGAAAAGCGGCGCGAATAGTTTTCGCGCACCTTGGCATTGGTGTAGCGCAGGCTCGCCCATTCGCCGAAGCGAGCGACGTCCATGCCCCAGACGTCGAAGCCGGGGTCGCCATTGACCATCCAGTTCGAAAGCGCCAGCCCGACGCCGCCGCCCTGCGAGAAACCGGCCATGACGGCGCAGGCGCACCAGAAGTTGGTCAGGCCCTGCACCGGGCCGACCAGCGGGTTGCCGTCCAGCGCGAAGGTGAAGGGGCCATTGATGATCTGCTTGATGCCGGCCTTCTCGATGCCGGGGAAATGCTTGAAGCCGATTTCGAGCGACGGCGCGATGCGGTCGATGTCGGGCTGCAGCAGCTCGTGGCCGAAATCCCATGGCGTGTTGACTGGAGACCACGGCTTGCAGGCCTTTTCATAGGTGCCGAGCAGGATGCCGTTGCGTTCCTGGCGGGTGTAGATCTCGCCCTTGAAGTCCATCACGCCGATCATCTCGCGGCCGGTCGACTTGTTGAATTCCTCGACCTCCGGCATCGGCTCGGTCAAAAGGTACATATGCTCCATGGCCAGCAGCGGCAGCTCGACACCGACCATGCGGCCGATCTCGCGCGCCCACAGGCCGCCGCAATTGACGACATGCTCGGCCTTGACCGTGCCTTGCTCGGTGACGACGTTCCAGGTGCCGTCGACTTCCTGCGTCAGCTCGACGACCCGGTTGCGCAGCACGATCTCAGCGCCGAGCTTCCTGGCCGCCTTGGCATAGGCGTGGGTGGTTCCGGAAGGATCGAGATGGCCTTCGACCGGATCCCACATGGCGCCGACGAAATTCGTCTCGTCCATCAGCGGGAACATCGCCTTGGCCTCCGACGGCGTGATCAGCTCGGTGTCCATTCCGAGATAGCGGCCCTTGGCGTGGGCAAGGCGCAAAAAGTCCATGCGCTCGGGGGTGTCGGCCATCATCACGCCGCCGGTCAGGTGCAACGAGCAGGACT
This sequence comes from Mesorhizobium sp. M6A.T.Ce.TU.002.03.1.1, assembly GCF_003997275.1. Taxonomy (NCBI): domain Bacteria; kingdom Pseudomonadati; phylum Pseudomonadota; class Alphaproteobacteria; order Hyphomicrobiales; family Phyllobacteriaceae; genus Mesorhizobium; species Mesorhizobium sp. M6A.T.Ce.TU.002.03.1.1. The sequence continues at coordinate 44,973 of NZ_RZTI01000028.1, read as the reverse complement.
GGCCGGAAAGCTCTTCGATCTCCCTGTAGAGCTGCACCGTATAGGCCTGCAGCTTGGCGACGTTGGGATCGCCATTGAGCGTATGGAAGCCGCCCGCTGCGTGCCAGGACGAGCCGGAGGTGAGCTCCGAACGCTCGATCAGCATGATGTCGGTCCAGCCGGCCTTGGCCAGATGATAGAGCACCGAGCAGCCGACGACGCCGCCGCCGATGACAACCGCTTTTGCATGAGATTTCATGAAGATAGTTCCGTTTTTGAAGAGATTTAATCGAGTGAGCGGGGCGTAAAAATAAAGCGGAGGTCGGATACAGCGATGTCTTCGGCCAGCCTGCCATCAAGCGCGGCAAGGATGGTTTCACAGACGGGAGTACGATGTTTCAGGACGTCATGGTTCCAAACACGCAGGATCGAATAGCCTTGGGCGCGCATGAAATCGTCACGGCGGCGGTCATATGAACTGCCGGCATGTTGGTGTCCATCGACTTCAACGACAAGCCATTTTTCGCGGCAAGCAAAGTCTGCAAAAAAGGGGCCGATGGAGAACTGACGCGTAAAGCGGTAGCCGCCAAGCTTGCGCGCCTTTAGTTCAAGCCAAAGCAGTGCTTCCGCCTGATTGCCCGCTTGCCGAAGGCTACGCGCTCGCTTCGTTGTCCCTGTTTTGCGGCGACTGCGCGTTTCATGAACGGCTTCCCCCACTCCGTCGCCGCTTCGCGGCGCCACCTCTCCCCCGTCGATCGGGGGAGAGGTGTCGAGCGTAGCTCGACGGAGTGGGGGTCGACCGTTCATCAAATCCATACAAATGATCAGTTCATCAACGACACAATCATCAAAAATCGGTCGGTGCGCCGCCTTCGGACCGGCGTTTCTCGACGAAGGCGTTGAGCTCCTCGCGGATAGCCGGGTCCATGTAGGGCTCTTCATAGGTCGCCAGCCGCTCCTTCCAGACCCGATTGGCTTTTTCGATAGCAGTCGGCGATCCGGCTTCCGCCCAGGTCTCGAAATTGCGCCAGTCGGAGATGATAGGCGAATAGAAGGCGGTCTTGTAGCGGTCCTGGGTGTGCTGGGTGCCGAAGAAATGGCCGCCCGGACCGACCGACTGGATGGCGTCGAAGCCGAGAGCCTCCTCGGAGAGGTCAAGCGGGGTCAGGAATTCCGCCATCATCTGCAGCAGATCGATGTCCAGAATGGTCTTCTCGTAGGAGCAGCGCAGGCCGCCTTCCAGCCAGCCGGCCGCATGCATCATCAGATTGCCGCCGCCCTGGATGGCGCCCCATAGCGAGAACACGCTTTCATAGGCGGCCTGCGCGTCGACTGTGTTGGCGGCGCAGGTGTTGGAGGTGCGGTAGGGGATGTTGTAGCGGCGGGCGAGCTGGCCGCCGACCAATTGCGCCTTCATGTATTCCGGCGTGCCGAAGGCCGGCGCGCCGGACTTCATGTCGACATTCGAGGTGAAGCCGCCATAGCCGACGGGCGCGCCTTTGCGCACCATCTGGGCGAATGCAATGCCGGACAGCGCTTCGGCATTCTGCTGCACCAGCGCGCCGGCGATGGTCACCGGCGCCATGGCGCCCGACAGGGTGAACGGCGTCACGATGACGACCTGGCCCTTGCTCGACATCTGGATGATGCCTTCCATCATCGGCACATCGAGCTTGAGCGGCGAATTGGTGTTGATGATGGTGAACACCGACGGCTCTTCGAGAAGCTGCTCGTCGCTGATGCCGCGCGCGATCCTGGTGATCTCGATGCCGTCAACATTGCGTTCCTTGCCGAGCGAATAGATGTGGAACACCTTGTCGGTGAGCACGCTCAGATCACGGATGCATTCGAGGTGCCGGACGGACGGATGGATATCGATCGGCTCGACCGGATAGCCGCCCGTGCAGTTCAGGATATTGTGCATCTGCGCGAGCTTGAGGAAGTTGCGATAGTCCTGCTGGTTGCCCGGCCGGCGGCCGCGGTCGATGTCGGAACAATTGGGCGCCGACGCCATCATCGAGATGATCAGATTGTCGCCGCCGAAGCGCACATTGTGCGCCGGATTGCGGGCGTGGATGGTGAACTCCGACGGGCAGTGCGAAACCAGCTCGAGGATCATGTCGCTGTCGAAGCGGACCCGCTCACTGCCGTCGCGGACATCCGCGCCATGCGCCTTCATGATGCGCCTTGCCTCGTCATGCAGCACGTCGACGCCAATTTCACGCAGCACGCGCAGCGAGGCGAGGTGGATCGATTCCAGCTCGTCGTCGGAGACCAGCTTCGTCGGCGTCAGCGGGATTTTCAGCTGACGGAAAGGCGGCTGCTCGAACGCCGCCGCTGCGCCGGCACGTTTGCCCGCGCGGCCGCCGCGACGGGCGCGATCGTTTGCCAATGCCGGTTCGGCGGGATGAAGGGCGGCGGTCATGACAAGCCTCGTACGCTGCGACAGTGCGGCGGCATAATGGACCGCCGGCCGTCCCGCCATTGCGGAGGCGGCGACCACTAGGACGAGGGAAGCGACATGCCGGAAGGGCAGCTGACCGATCGTTGGGCACACGCACGGGGCGGATGACGTGGCGCAGGAGATTTGCCCGGGCGGCCCTTCCTTTTCCCAGGCCGAACCGCTAGCCGGGTAGCTTGCCGACCCCGAGGGTGGGCGATTCACAGGGATGGCGGATGGTCGCGACCGGTTCGAGCGATGGCGAGGCGGCAACGCAGTGGGCAGCGCTTGCCGGCGTCACAGCCGCTCTGGCCATGTTCGGCGCCGCGCAGGGGCTTAGCTATCCGCTGTTTACGCTGTTGATGCAGCGGCAAGGCATGTCTCCGGCGCTGATCGGTCTTTCCGCGGCGATGATGCCGGTTGGCCTCATCCTGTCGGCTGCGTTCGTGCCGGCGGCCGTCCGCCTGGTCGGCGCGCGCAACCTCGCCGTCGGCTGTTCGCTGGCCGGCGCGCTCTGCTTCCTGACGATCGGCTATCTGCAGGATTGGGTGGCGTGGTTCATCATCCGCTTTCTCGTCGGCGTGGTCATCAATCCGCTCTATGTGCTTGGTGAGGTGTGGGCGCTGTCGCTGGCGCCGCCGACGCGCCGCGGCCGGGTGATGGGGGTGTTCAATACGCTGCTGGGCGCCGGCTACGCGGCGGGGCCGCTGATCCTGATCACGGTCGGCACATCGGGATGGCCTCCCTTCGTCGCGGCGATATCAGGCTTTGCGCTCTGTGCGCTGATCCTGCGCGCCGTCTCGTCCAAATTGACCGGTTTCGAGGATGACGGCCAGGTCTCGGGCGGCATCGTAGGCTTCGCCAAGCTGGCGCCGGCGCTGCTGCTGGCGGTCCTGGTTGCGGCCGCGGTCCAGCAGAGCACCTATGCGCTGATGCCAGTCTTCGGCACCGGCTACGGCTTGCCGGAAGCGACGCTGGCGGCTCTGGTGACGGCGCTGTCGGCCGGCAATATCCTGCTGCAGATTCCGCTTGGGCTGATGGCCGAGCGCTTCGGCGGCCGGGCGATGATCGTCTTTTGCGCGCTGGCGACGGCCGCTTGCGCGCTCTCGCTGCCGCTCCTGATCACGACGCCGTTGGTCTGGCCCGTGCTGGTGGTGATGGGCGCAGTCGGCTACGGCGTCTATACAATGGCGCTGGTCGAGCTAGGCAGCCGGTTCAAGGGAACCGCACTCGTCGCCGGCAATGCAGCCTTCGCGCTGATGTGGGGCGCTGGCGGCATTGTCGGCCCGCCCGGCGCCGGCGCGCTGATGCAGGGGATCGGTCCGCTCGCCTGCCGGCGGTGATCGCCGGCCTCGATGCGCTGCTGATCGCGTTCGCGCTCTACAGGTCGTCCGGACGCCGGAACCGTTGAGCCGGCGATCCGTTGGCGCAAATGGTTTTTGCTGGCCGGCCCTTTCTTTCGCGGAACCGGACCGGTAGCTGGGTGACTCGCCGAGCAGATCTCCAATGCAGGGATGGCAGAATGATTGCGACCGGCGCCAGCGGCAACGAAACGGGAATGCAGTGGGCGGCGCTCACCGGGGTGATCGCGACCGTCTCGGTGTTCGCCATCGCGCAGGGGCTCTCCTATCCGCTGCTGAGCTTCATCCTGCAGCGACAAGGCATCTCGCCGGCCATGATCGGGCTGTCTGCGGCGATGACGCCGGTCGGCTTCATCGTCTCGTCGCCGCTCATCCCGGCGCTGGCGCGCCGGTTCGGGGCAGGGCGCACGGCGCTCACCTGCGCAGCACTTTCCGCGATCATGCTGGCGCTGATCGGCTGGACGCAAAATGTCTATCTGTGGTTTCCGCTGCGCTTTCTGATCGGCGTGGTGACCAATCCGCTCTACGTGCTGAGCGAGATATGGGTGATCGCGCTGGCGCCGCCGGCGCGCCGTGGTCGGGTCATGGGGATCTATTCCACCATCATTTCGGCAGGTTTCGCGGCCGGCCCGCTGTGCCTGCTTGCCGTCGGCACTGAAGGATGGCCGCCGTTTCTCGTCGGCATCGTCGCATTCGTTTTTTGCGGCGCCTGCCTGGCGCTGGTGCTGCGACGGCTGCCGAAGGTCGATGAGGCCGGGCACCGGGTTTCGGTCATGGGGTTCATGCCGATGGCATGGCTGCTGTTGTCGGCGGTCGTCGTCGCCGCCGGTTTCGAACAGGCGGTGCTGGCGCTGCTGCCGGTCTACGGGACCTATTACGGCATCGCCGAAGCCCGCATGTCGGCGCTGCTGTCGGTGATGATCGCCGGCAACATCGCCATGCAGGTGCCGCTCGGCCTGCTGGCGGAACGGCTGACGGCGCGTCTGGTGCGGTTTATCTGCGTGTCACTGACAGTGCTCGGATGCGTGCTGTTGCCGGTTCTCATCGAGACGCCGCTGATCTGGCCATGCGTCTTTATCTGGGGCGCGGTTTCCTACGGCATCTACACGATGTCGATCATCGAGCTCGGCGAGCGCTTCACCGGCTCGGCGCTGGTCGCCGGCAACGCCGCCTTCTCGCTGATGTGGGGCGTCGGCGGTATCGCCATGCCGCCGCTGGCGGGCGGCGCCATGGATATTCTCGGTGCGGACGGCCTGCCGATCACGCTTGGCGCTATGTGCTTGGCGCTAGCGGTTACAACCGTCATGCGAAGGCGGATGGTGTGACTTCGAAAAGCAGCGGGCGTCTTGAATATCGGAGCCGCTATGTCGATGTTGGCGAGGCCCGACGCCTGATTCAACCGGAGACCACATGACCAAATCAGCCACAAGCAGGCAGCTAAATTCGGCGACCGAGGATCCCTTTCTCTGGCTGGAGGACAGGACAGGCAAGGAAGCACTCGACTGGGTCCACCGTCAGAACGCGGTTACAACAGGTGAATTGCAGGGCGATCCGTCCTATCAGGCCGCCTTCCAGACCGCGCTGGACCTGATGACGGCCGAGGACAACATTGCGGTCGGGTCTGCACTCAGCGGCCATGTCTACAATTTCTGGCAGGACAAGACCAATGTGCTCGGCCTCTGGCGGCGCACGACGGTCGCTTCCTACAAGACCGAGAAGCCGGATTGGGAGACGATCATCGACTTCGATAATCTGTCCGCCAAAGAGGGCGTGAAATGGGTGTTCAGCGGCGCCAGCCGGCTTTACCCCGACTTCAGCCGCTGCCTGCTCAGCCTGTCGCCGGATGGTGGCGACGCCAGTGAGATGCGTGAATTCGACATCGACACCAAGTCCTTTGTCGAGGGTGGCTTTCGCGCGCCCGCCTCGAAATCGGGCTTCAGCTGGCTGGACAAGGACACCGTCATCGTTTCGGCCGCCTTCGAGGAGGACGAAAAAACCCAGTCCGGTTATCCACGCGTGGTCAAGCTTTGGCAGCGCGGCACCAGGCTGGAGGATGCGACGCCGATCTTCGAGGCGCAGAAGCAGGATCTCGCCGCCGGCGGTTCCCTCGAGTTCGACGGCGACAAGCGGCATCTGTTTCTGACCCGGACGCTCGACTTCTTTGCCTCGCACAGTTTTCTGCGTCTGCCTTCCGGCGAGAACAGGCGCTTCCCGCTGCCGGACGACGTCACCGACACGGCGCTGTTCCGGGATCAGTTCGTCTTCGGGGTGCGTAGCCCGTGGACGGCGCCGGATGGCACGCTGTGCCAGCCTGACGGCCTCTATTCGCTGGATTTCGCGCGCTGGATCGAAACCGATGCGTTGGGACCAATCGATGCCGTGCTCGAGCCGGCGCATCGGGTTTCGATCGCCGGCATTGCCCGCACGCAGGACCGGTTGTTCATCAACCTGATGGACAATGTGCGCGGCAAGGTCGTCGTCTGCGAGCGCGATGACGGCCGCTGGTCGCTGAAGCCTGTCGCGCTGCCGGAGAATGGCAATGTCGGCATCGCCCATGCCGAACATTTCGGCTCCAGCGTCTCCTTCTCCTTCACCGATTTCCTGACGCCGAGCTCGATCATCTGGTCGGACGACGATGCTGCGACGCTGACAACAGTGAAATCGCAGCCGGCGCGTTTCGATGCTTCGTCCCTTGTGTCGGAACAGTTCGAGGCACGCTCGAAAGACGGCACCATGATCCCTTACTTCGTCGTCAGGCAACGCGACCAGGACGGTCCGGTGCCGACATTGCTTTATGGCTATGGCGGCTTTGAAGTGCCGCTGCTGCCCGGCTATGCCGGCGTGCGCGGCAGGCTGTGGCTGGAAAAGGGCAATGCCTATGTGCAGGCCAATATCCGCGGCGGCGGCGAGTTCGGTCCGAACTGGCACCAGGCTGCGCTCAAGGCCAATCGCCAGAAGGCCTTCGACGATTTCGCCGCGGTCGCGCAAGACATCGTGAAACGCGGCATCGCCACGCCGGCGACGCTCGGCATCCAAGGCGGCTCGAATGGCGGCCTGCTGACCGGCGTTTCGCTGACCCAGCATCCCGAGCTTTTCGGTGCGGTGATTATCGACGTGCCGCTGCTCGACATGCTGCGCTACACCGAGCTGCCGCCTGGCGCCTCCTGGATGGCCGAGTATGGCGATCCGGCTAAGCCGGAAGACGCCGCGTGGCTGGCGGCTTACTCACCCTATCAGCATGTGAAGACCGACGCTGCCTATCCGCCGGTGCTGCTAACGACATCGACCGCCGACGACCGCGTCCACCCCGGCCACGCGCGCAAGATGGCCGGGCGGCTGCAGGCTGCCGGCCATGCGAAGACGCTGTTCTTCGAGGAGACCGAGGGCGGCCATGGCGGGCGCGGTGATCGCCGGCCGCAAGCGGCACAGGCCGCAATGAAGTATGTTTTCCTGCAACGGGCGCTGACCAGCACCGCTTGAACGGAACGACTTGAACTGATCGCATCAGACGGCATAAGGTGCTGCATGGCTCGGATGGGGACATGTTGCGCGTTTGGGGTGGCGGTGACGCCGTCGCCGCGCACGCTTCGCGCCGAGCTTTTGCGGCTTTGCGCTCGCATCGGCTATTCGCCCCCCGCGCTCCTCTGACGAATCCGCCCCGGCTGCAAAACGCCGGATTGGTTCAAGAGGAAAGATCAGACATGACTTACCAGAATTATTCGCTGAAGCAGCTTCAGCAGATCGATGCTGCGCATCACCTTCATCCGTTCACCGATCACAAGGAGATGCGCGAGGCCGGCTCACGCATCATCACTCACGCCAACGGTCCGTTCATCTACGATTCCGAAGGCACGGAAATCCTCGACGGCATGGCCGGGCTGTGGTGCGTCAACATCGGTTACGGCCGCGACGAACTGGCCGACGCGGCTTACGCCCAGATGAAGGAATTGCCCTACTACAATTCCTTCTTCAAATGCTCGACACCGACGCCGGTGCTGCTGGCAAAAAAGCTGGCGGAACTGGCGCCGAAGCACGTCAACCAGGTGATCTACGGCTCGTCCGGTTCGGAGGCCAACGATACGGCGCTGCGCCTTGTCCGCCACTATTGGGCACTGGAAGGCAAGCCGGAGAAGAACCGCATCATCTCGCGCAAGACCGCCTATCACGGCTCGACCATCGCCGGCGCCTCGCTGGGCGGCATGGAGCCGATGCACAAGCAGCTCAACGGCGCGGTTCCCAACATCGTCCATGTGATGATGCCCTATGCCTACGAGCTGGCTCTGCCCGGTGAAAGCGACCATGATTTCGGCCTGCGCGCGGCCAAGGCCGTCGAGGACGCCATCCTCGAAGCCGGTGCCGACAAGGTCGCCGCCTTCATCGGCGAGCCGGTGATGGGGGCAGGCGGCGTGAAGATACCGCCGATGAGCTATTGGCCGGAAGTGCAGCGCATCTGCCGCAAATACGATGTCCTCCTGATGCTGGACGAGGTCATCACCGGCTATGGCCGCACCGGCGAGTGGTTCGCAGCTCAGACCTTCGACATCGAGCCCGATACCATCACCACCGCCAAAGCGCTGACCTCCGGTTATCAGCCGCTGTCGGCGCTGCTGGTCGGTGATCGCATCGCCGCGACGCTGGTCGAGAAGGGCGGCGAGTTCAATCACGGCTATACTTATGCCGGCCACCCCGTGGCCTGCGCTGTGGCGCTGAAGAACCTCGAGATCATGGAGCGGGAAGGTTTGGTCGATCGGGTCAAGAACGACACTGGACCCTATTTCGCCAAGGCGCTGCAGGAGCACATTGGCGGTCACGATCTGGTCGGCGAAGTGCGCTCGATCGGGCTGATGGGGGCGATCGAGATCGTCAGGGACAAGGCGACCAAGGAACGCTTCCTGCCGGCCGGAAGCGCGGCCGTGCTTGTCCGCGACCACGCAGTTGCGCAAGGCATGATGCTGCGCGCCACCGGCGATACGATGATCCTGTCGCCGCCGCTGATTTGGACGCGCGAGACAATCGACATGGCTTGCGGCCGCATCGCCAAGGCCCTTGATCTGGCCCAAGCGGATTTGGGCAAGCGGTAGGGTAAAACGATCGCCGGGTGTCCTGCAGCCAGACGCCCGGCGTTTGAATGCCGCATTCTGCCGAAGATCTCGCCAGGCGAGGATCGGCCGTGAGTTCGGCAATCAGGTCTCCTACACCCTGAGCACGAACCCCAAGAAGGTCAGCTTCCAGAAGCATTCGATGGGTCATCGACCGCAACATCAATCTGATGCGCGCCGTGTCGGTCCTGCCCCAGGGTCGACGGGCTGTCCTGCGAGTATCAACCGGAGGAGCCGCTCACCAAGGGTCGCTACGAGGAATGCGGCCGCGACGCGCCGTATTTACCTTAACGTGCGAGAAGTAGAGAGACATCGACACGAGGCGCGAAAAAGCAACGCCAATACAGCTGATTGGTTACGACGTAGGTATTCTCGCAGATATGGTATTGGCCGTCCGGGGATTCCTGTACACGGTCCCGTGGGATGGTGAAATTATGCGGCAAATAAGTGTAACCGCCGTCTATCCTGGACCGCACCGAAGACCGAGGTATGGCGCGGCAATCAGAACCACCGCAACACCTGAATTTCGTCTGTGGGTCAATCTTGTCTTCGTACCAATCATGGGCGTTAGCGGCCGTTGCGGCGGCGATACACATTGCCGTGAAGATGAACCTTCGCATGGCATTCCCTCAGGGATTTGGCAGGCGCTGCTCGTTCGAACGTCCTTTTATATTAGCGTTCCGTTAAAAACGCCATTAGCCTCCGACTGACTAACGCAGCTCCAGCAAGCGACGCTCGCAAGGTGTGCGGACCGTCCTAACGATCTGCTCTGTATCCTTGTTTCTATCGCCCGGTTGCTCTGTGACAGATAGGCGCTTTATGATGGCTGCTTGAAGCGCCGATCGGGCCCGTTGTCGGAGCGGCTCATTGTGCGGGAGGGACGCTATGGCCCGGCAGGAGCAATGGCAGCTGGAAGGTAGCGCCGCGGAACTCTACGAGCGCTACCTAGTTCCGGCAATCACAGCCCTGTGGGCTGCCGACCTGGTGGATCGTGCTGCGCCTCGATCTGGTGAGCGGGTTCTGGACGTAGCTTGCGGCACAGGGGTGGTGGCACGCTCGGCGGCCGAGCGTATGGGAAGTGGGCAGGTCGTCGGCCTCGACATCAACACGGGCATGCTTGCCGTTGCTCGATCGCTCCCTAGCGGCGCTGGACCGCGTATTGACTGGCACGAGGGAAGCGCGCTCGAAATGCCGTTCCCTGACGCCACCTTCGATCTGGTTCTTTGCCAGCTCGGACTGCAGTTTTTTCCGGACCGATCGAGTGCGCTGCGTGAGATGTTCCGGGTTCTGCTGCCTGACGGCCGGCTGGCCTTAAGCGTTTTCAGCGCTATTGAGCATACTCCTGCGGCAAAGGCGCTGGCGGATGCCCTGGATCGGCATCTCGGTCCAGGCGCTTCGGCGACGAAACGGTCCGAGCATTCACTCGCCGATGCGGACGAGCTTTACCGATTGGTGGCCGGGGCGGGATTTCGTCAGGTGACCATCCACACGACGACACAGAACATCCGATTCCCCTCGCCAAAGGAATATGTGCGACTACAGCTGGCAGCGACTCCGCAGGCTGGGCTGGTCAGCGGAATGGAGGCCGGACATCGGGACGCAGTCATAGCAGCGATCATGGGTGATCTAAGTTCCTCGCTGGCAATCTATTCAATTGGAGGGGAGCTGACATTCCCCCAAGAGGCTCACGTCTTGCTCGCACGCAAGTAGCGCAGCTGACGCGGCGGTCGTCGACGTAGGTCAGGACCGCCGCTACCAGGCCGACGATCATCTGCCATCGGGGCCGGCGATGCGCCCGAAGTTGTCGGCCAAGCCGCCATCGCCAAGCCATCGAGCAGACGTCGGACTTAGTTCGCAGTGCGCGCGGCGCGGGCTGCTTTCTTGCTGCCCTTGCCCCAGGCCCGCCCGGCGGACTTCACTTTTTGTCTCGGGCAGCGCCGCTTTGCTCAATGTCGTGCTGCGTTTCGGTAGGCGCGCCGGCGCCCGAGAAATCGCACAAGCAAGTTCCGTCTGCTCTTACGCTGGACAAGATCGACGTCGCTGACAAGCTTTGCGCCGCCCTCGCGCCGCTCCAATGTGATCTTGCGGCTATGGAAGGCTTCCAGCTCGGCGCGATGCGCTACGCTTATGATGGTGACCTTCGGCAATTCGTGAATGATCATCTCCATCATCTTGTCCTGACTCTTTTCATCGAGTGCTGACGTTGCTTCATCCAGCACGATGATATCGGGGCTGTGCAGCAGAAGACGTGCGAAGGCGAGCCGCTGCTTTTCGCCACCCGACAAGGTCTGGTCCCATGGCGCGTCGTCCTCGATCTTGTCGTTCAGATAATCGAGTCCGACCTTGTTGAGGGCAGCCTTGATCTTACCCAGCGTCCAGCGATCGGCGGCGCCTGGATAGGCGACTGCGCGGCGAAGCGTCCCGGTAGGTACGTAAGGCCTTTGCGGCAGCATGAACAGCCGTCTGTCGGCGCGGATGTTGACGCTGCCGCCACCCCACGGCCACAGACCTGCGATGGCCCGCACCAACGTACTCTTGCCTGAGCCGGATTCGCCGGCAACGAGCACCCGCTCGCCTGGTTCGATCACGACCCTAGTTTCCTTGACCACGGCGGTGCCGTCGTCGAGCGACACGGACAGATTGTTCAGGCTGAGCATCGCATCGCCTGCAGTTTCGCCGCGCTTTATGCGTCCCAGTGTGTTGCTCTGTTCCGCGCGCTCGAGTCCGTCGAGTGACATCATCAGTGAGGCGATGCGCCGTGCGCAGGCGTTCCAATCGGCGAGACGGGGGTAGTTGTCGACCAGCCATCCGAACGCGCCCTGCACGATGGCAAAGGCAGAGGCAGCCTGCATTACCTGTCCAAGTGTCATGCTGCCTTCGAGAAACTTTGGAGCGCAAAGCAAAACGGGCACGACAGGCGCAAACAAACTTGCCCCCTGCGACACCAGCGCTGTGCGCATGTGCTGGCCTGTAAGAAGCGCCCATTGCTTGAGCACATGGGCGAACGTCTTGTCGATGCCGCTACGCTCCTCCTCCTCGCCACCGAGCAATGCTATACTCTCGCCGTTTTCCCGCACCCGCGTCAGCGTGTAGCGGAATTCGGCTTCCGCCTGATTTTTTTCCTCGGAGAGGCGGACGAAGTGGCGGCCAATGACCGCCATCGAGGTGGATGTGATCGCGGCATAGGTTACCGCGGTGATGACGAGAAAGCCGGGAATGGTCACGGTCGAACCTGCGATCGTCAGGGTCAAGGCCCCACCGATCGTCCAGAGCACCACGATGAAGGTCGAGGCCGACAGAAACGCGTTGATGACGCCGGCGATGAAATCGACCGGAGATTCGGTGGCAATCCGCAAATCCTCGGTGATGCGGGCTTCGGGGTTCTGGTGATCGCCGCCGACGAGGTTCAACTGAAAGTAGCGGCCGCTTGCAAGCCAACGCGCGATGACCGCGGTGGCGAGCCAGGAACGCCAGCGGCGCTGAATCGTCATGCGAAGGAAGACTTGCGCAACGACAAGGCTGCCGCTTCCGAGCACGAGCGGCACGAAAACGGCGCTCAGGATATAAACGGTGCGGGCATTGCGTTGCTCAAGGGCGTCGAAAATTGCGCGGTTCCAGACATTGATCCCATACTGGAAGCCGACATTGATGATGATCAGGACCAAGAGCCCGATCGTGAACGGCCATGCGAGCCTATCGCCTCCGCGGCCCCAATAACCGCGCGCGCTGATCCAGAAACGCCTCAGCAAGTATCTCTTGCGTGCCTGCTCGGCCTCCTCAGGAGTGAGCTCTGGATCGGGTTCGATGAAGTCCGGCGGCGGGGCCGCGCCGGCGACCTCAGACGCGACTTCGACAGTCGATTGCTTCTCCTGGCGCGACTTCTCGGCATCGCGCGATTTGGAGATCGATTTCGGCTTGAATTTAGCCTCGGACATACCGGCGATAACGGCTTAAAAATGAGAAGGTTTCATGATGTTCGATCCAATGAGCTTCAGGAGCTAGGTCATCTCAGATCGTGCTCACGGCGGCGGGGGGATTCGATCGCGAGGCCATGGAACGAACATGACGAGCGACCGGAACCCTCGCGCTCCACCTGTGGGTCGACGTAGCTCAGGATCGCCGCCACCAGGCCGACGATCATCTGGAGGCGCGCCGGGGCGATCGTGTCACTGTCCTTGAAGAATGCGAAACGCAAAAACCGCGCTCCCTCGGGAACGCGGCTTTGCCAGATACGCATGGCGCTTCGCTAACGGAACACTTGCGAAACGTACGGGCTCCGGTACGCGAGACCTGATCCGGAGCGCCGGGCGGATGCGATATGCCGCCTCGCATTCCGTTTTACAGGCACATCGTTACCGGGGGGTTATCGAGAGTTTAAGCAAATCTAAATTTGCGGTGTTTCTTTTGCCGGGAAATCAAAAAGCCCTGTCGAGTTCGAGGCTTACTCCGGGGTGCCGCGCAAAAAGTTTATGATGCCGGAAAAATCGGCGCCGGCATGCCCCTGGGCGTTGAACAGCGCGTAAAGCTGGGCGGCCTCGGCGCCCAGCGGCGTCACCGCGCCGACGCTTTGCGCGGCTTCCTGTGACAATTTCAGGTCCTTCAGCATCAATGCTGCGGCAAACCCAGGCCTGTAGCCATTGTTGGCCGGCGATGTCGGCACCGGACCAGGCACCGGGCAGTAGGTGGTCAGCGACCAGCATTGGCCGGAGGAGGTCGAGGCGACGTCGAACAGCGCCTGATGCGACAGACCGAGCTTTTCCGCCAGAACGAAGGCTTCGGCGACGCCGATCATCGAAATGCCTAACATCATGTTGTTGCAGATCTTTGCCGCCTGTCCGGCGCCGTCATCGCCGCAATGGACGATACGGCCGGCCATTGGCTTGAGGACTGGCTCGGCTTTGGCGAAGGCGTCCTTCGAGCCACCGGCCATGAAGGTCAGCGTGCCGGCGGTGGCGCCGCCGGTGCCGCCGGAAACCGGCGCGTCGATCGACAGAAGCTCATGTCTTGCGGCGATCGCGTGGGCCTTTCGCGCCGATTCGACGTCGATGGTCGAGGAATCGATGAGCAGCGCGCCTTTTTTCGCCTTGGGCGCGATGTCTTCGTAGACCGACAGGACGTGCTTGCCGGCCGGCAGCATGGTGATGACCACATCGGCGCCCTTCACCGCGGCAATGGCATTGGCCATGACGACGACGCCATGATCCCTGGCGATGACGAGGTTTTCCGGCATCAGATCGAAGCCGTGCACGGTATGTCCTGCCTTGACGAGGTTGGCGGCCATCGGATTGCCCATGTTGCCGAGGCCGATAAAGGCGATGGTGGTCATCGTTTTTCTCCCGGTTTTGCCAGAGCGGGATGTTCAGGATTGAAGAGATATCCCGCTCTATCTGTTTGTTTAGCCGCATTTCTGGGACGCCAAGTGATTCCACTTGGCTGCAAAATGCTCAGCGGCCGATCAGGGCGCGCGCGATGATGACGCGCATGATTTCGTTGGTGCCTTCGAGGATCTGGTGGACACGCAGGTCGCGGACCAGTTTCTCGATGCCATAATCGTGCAAATAGCCATAACCGCCATGCAGTTGCAGGGCGTCATTGGCGACGTTGAAGCCGATGTCGGTGACGAAGCGCTTGGCCATCGCCGACCATTTCGAGGCATCGGGCGCGTTGCGGTCGAGCTTCGAGGCGGCGGCGTAGAGAAAGATGCGCGCTGCTTGCAGCTCGGTCTCCATGTCGGCGAGCTTGAATTGCAGCGCCTGGAACTGGTTGATCTTGGATCCGAAGGCCTTGCGCTCGGCGGTGTAGGCCAGCGCCTTGTCGAGCGCCGATTGGGCGCCGCCCAGCGAACAGGCGGCGATGTTGAGCCGGCCGCCGTCGAGCCCGGCCATGGCAATGCCGAAGCCGGCGCCTTCGACTGACAGCAGGTTTTGCGCAGGCACCTTGCAGTCCTCGAAGATGACCTGGCGGGTCGACTGCATGTGCCAGCCCATCTTGTGCTCGTTGGCGCCGAAGGACAGGCCGGGCGCATCCTTCGGCACGACGAAGGTGGAAATGCCCTTCGGCCCGTCGGCGCCGGTGCGCGCCATGACGATGTAGATGTCGCTGTCGCCGGCGCCCGAGATGAACTGCTTGACGCCGTTCAGCACATAGTCGCCGCCCTTCACCGCGCGCGTCTTCAGCGCCGCGGCATCCGACCCCGAGCCCGGCTCGGTCAGGCAATAGCTGGCCAGCCATTCCATCGAGGTCAGCTTCGGCAGGAAGCGCTGGCGCTGCTCGTTGCTGCCGAAGCGGTCGATCATCGACGCCACCATGTTGTGGATCGAGATGAAGGACGAAAATGCCGGATCGGCGCGCGAGAGCGCCTCGAAGATCAGCACGGCGTCGAGCCGGCCGAGGGCCGAGCCGCCGACATCGTCGCTGATATAGATGCCGCCAAGGCCGAGCGGGCCCGTCTCGCGGATCACATCTGCCGGAAAATGCTTGTTGCGGTCCCAGTCGAGCGCATTCGGCGCGACCCGGTCGGCGGCGAAGGCCTCGGCCATCTCCTGGATGGCGCGCTGGTCCTCGTTGAGCTCGAACTGGCTGGTGCTCGCATCGACAGCGGCGTCCATAGCGTGCTCCCTGATGTTTCCGGCCTGCTGGCCTGTCGTTTTTGGCTTTGCGCGCCGCTCAATCTAGACCAATGATGCCGCCGCGCAAGCCGACCATCTGTGAAGCGGGTGTGCGCTAATGCGTGTCTGGAGCAAGGCGTGACGACAAATTTCGATGAGCTGCTCAAACGTTTCCATGCCTATCTCGAGACGTTCGATAATGCGCTGGTGCGCGATGCCGTGGCTCGGATCGGCTGGGCCATGCCGGCGCGTCCGCTCGAGCCGCATCCGCTCGCTTGCCTGCGCCAGCTCGACCGAATCGTCGAGCTCGCTGCAGCGAACGCCCAGCCATTGGTGCGGCTGGTCGCCGAGCGTCGCGGGGAGCTGCACTGGGGGCAGACCTACGGCGAGGCGGATTTCGGCAAGACGTTCATCGACAATTACGGGTGGCTGGAAGTATTCGGCACGCGCGGCCATTTCGTCAACGACGAGGTTGCGGCCGGCCTGCTGATCCTCGGGCCTGATATCGTCTACCCCGACCATCATCACGTCGCCGAGGAGATCTACATTCCGCTGACCGGCGGCGCCGAATGGCGCATGGGCGGAGGCGAATTTCGCAGGCGCGAGGCGGGTGAGGTGATCCACCATGCCTCCGACGTCAGCCACGCCATGCGCACCGGCAAGGAGCCGCTGCTGGCGCTCTACATCTGGCGCGGCGGGCCGCTGGCGGCCAAGTCGACGATCACCGGAACGACGACGTGGGGCAGGGACTGATGGCCAAGGCGATCATGCTGCAGGGCACGGGCTCCGATGTCGGCAAGACGGTGCTGGTCGCGGGCCTCTGCCGCGCAGCGAAAAAACGTGGGCTGAAAGTGCGGCCGTTCAAGCCGCAGAACATGTCGAACAACGCAGCCGTCGCCGACATTCCGGGTGCCGGCGGCGGCGAGATCGGCCGCGCCCAATGGCTGCAGGCGATCGCCTGTGGCGCGGCGCCCTCCGTCCACATGAACCCGGTGCTGCTCAAGCCGCAGACCGATACCGGTGCGCAAGTGGTGGTGCAGGGCAAGGTGTTCGGCGAGGCGCGGGCGCGCGACTACCAGGCGCTGAAGGGCCAACTGATGGATGCGGTGCTGGACTCCTGGGCGAAGGTCGGCGAAGGCGCCGATCTCGTCATCGTCGAGGGCGCCGGCTCGCCGGCCGAGATCAATCTCAGGAGCCGCGACATTGCCAATATGGGCTTTGCCACGCGCGCCAACGTGCCGGTGATCCTCGTCGGCGACATCGACCGCGGCGGCGTCATCGCCTCGATCGCCGGCACCCATCTGATCCTGCCGGAAGAGGACCGGCGCATGATCGTCGGCTACCTCATCAACAAGTTCCGCGGCGATGTCTCGCTGTTCGATGACGGCATCAAGGCGATCGAGAGGTTCACCGGCTGGCACTGTTTTGGCGTCGTGCCGTGGCTGAAGGCGGCGGCGCGGTTGCCCTCGGAGGATTCGGTTGTGCTTGAGCGCCTCGCGTCCGGCGAGAAGCGCGCGCTGAAGGTCGCCGTGCCGATGCTTTCGCGTATCGCCAATTTCGACGATCTCGACCCGCTCAAGGCCGAACGCGAAGTCGAGGTGGTCTTCGTGCCGCCCGGCCAGCGCTTGCCGGAGGACTCTGGGCTGGTGGTCATTCCCGGCTCGAAGTCGACGATCGGCGATCTCCTGAGATTTCGCGAGAATGGCTGGGACCGTGATCTTGCCGCCCATCGCAAGCGCGGCGGGCATGTGGTCGGCATCTGCGGCGGCTTTCAGATGCTCGGCCGTATCGTGCGCGACCCCGACGGCATCGAGGGCAGCGTTACCGAGACCGAAGGGCTTGGCCTGCTCGACGTCGAAACGGTGATGGAGCCGGAAAAGACGGTGCGCAATGTCAGCGCGCGCTCGGTGCAATTCGACCTGCCGCTCGAAGGCTACGAGATCCATCTCGGCCGCACCACCGGTCCGGACACGCTGCGTCCATCCGCGGTGATCAACGGCGTTGACGACGGCGCCATCTCGGCCGACGGCAAGGTGTCAGGCACCTATCTGCACGGGCTGTTTTCCGCCGACGCTTTTCGGGCGAAATTCCTGGAAAACCTCGGCGTCAAAGGCGGCGGCATCGACTATCGCGCCGAGGTAGAACGGGCATTGGACGAGGTCGCAGCCGAGCTGGAGATCCACCTCGACTGCGACGCGATTTTTGGCCTCGCCCGTTAGCTGGCGGGCTCGGCGGCCTTCGGCCAGTAGGTGCCGAAGGACCAGACATTGCCCTCCGGATCGCGGCAGATGAACTCGCGGCTGCCATAGTCGCGGTCAGTCAGCTCTTCCAGTATTTCGGCGCCGGCCTTCTTGGCTTTGGCATAGGCGGCATCGGCATCGTCGACGGCAACATAGATCGATCTGCCGCCACCTGGCCCCGGTGCGCCGATTATCTGGCCGAACTTGTCGTCGCGTGCAGTGCCCAGCATGATCATCGAGGAGCCTAAAGTCAGTTCGGCGTGTTGGACGATATCGCCTTCGCCGTAGCGGGCATGAACGACAAAGCCGAAGGCCTCGCCCAGCCAATCGATCATCTTCGCGGCATTGCGGTAGCGCAAGGTGGGATAGAGTCTGGGCGGTTCGACGGACATGGTCATGGCGATTTCCTTCAGTTGGGTTGGTGATAACCCAGTCTGGGCGAAGCCTGTTGCGGCGTCTTGAAGAAATGTTACCTGAGTGTCCTGCAAAGGACCTGGGCGGTTTATGCCTGGGCGGCAAGCGTCGTCGGCGTTTCGCCGGCAAGATCGCGGAATTCGCGAACCAGATGCGCCTGGTCTGCATAGCCGCAATCGGCGGCGATATCGGCCCAATCGGATTGGTCCTGCCTTGAGAGCCCGAGCGCCCGGTTGAAGCGGACGATGCGCGACAGCGTCTTGGGGCCGACGCCGATCGCGTTGGAAAACTTTCCTGCGAGATGCTTGCGGCTCCAGCCTATCCTGTCGGCGAGCGACGACACGCGAATGCGGCCGCCCGAGACGATGATCCGTTCATAGGCCCAGGCGATTTCGGACTGCGTTTCCCGCGCCTCAGTCAGTCGCGCGGCGACGAACGCCTCGACGATGGCAAAGCGTGCGCTCCAGTCGTGCGCATTGCCAAGTCTTTCGCGCAGCGCGATGCCTTCGAGGCCAAGCACATCGTCGAGGCCGACCATGCGGTCGGTCAGTTCGCTCATCGGAAGGCCGAAGAAGCGGCGGGCGCCGAGCGGTGTGAAATTGACCTGTACACAGCAGGCGCCGCCGAAGGACTCGATCACCACCGGACCGGCAAAAAGGCCGGCGGCGAAACTGGCGAAGCGATCATTGTCGCCGGGGTTCTTGCCGAGCCCGATGGCGAAGGGTTCGGCAAAGCTGATAACCAGTGGGACGGTCAGCGACGCATATTCGACGTTGCGGAAATGGCCGGGCATTGTTTCGCGGTAGCCGCAGATGTCGGTGACCGCGCACCGGAGCCGAGGGCCGGGCGCGCGCCGCACCATCTCGAACCGGTCGAGGCCGGGATTTTCATGGCGGCTGCCGTCTTCGCTCTCGGCGGGCATGAGCTTTCCTTCCGCCCATGGAGTCTAACAGACCATCCCTCAAAATCAAAAGCGCCCGGCTTGTGGCCGGGCGCTCCGAGTTGCCTGAGATCTGAGTGCTTAAGCGCCGCGCATCAAGCAGCCACCGGCAAGCACGATATAAGCGATGAGGGCAATCCAAACCGCGGGTATGGGAATGAACGCAAGGACGCCAAAAGCGGCAAGAAGGCCGAGAATGGCGATAACAAGGGATATGATGAAAATAAGCTGCGTAGGCGCACTGAGATTCATGTGTGGCTCCTCCAACATGATTCGTACAACCGCATACTATCAGGCGCGCCGTCACACACCAATCAGCGTGCGCAGCGGGTTCGCCGGGTCAGCCAGCAGCTTGACGGGGAGTGGCCAGAAGGATGCGGCGCTTTCGATCACGAGGGCAATCCCTGGAGACGGATGATAGTTTCCAAATTGTGACGGAGACCACCAATTGTCGATCTTGGCGCCGCCCCTCATCGCCCTGCCGGGCAGGAGAAGGGGCTGGCCGCAGCTTCGGCGCCCTTCCTGCGACGCTGGTGATTGGCGAAACCGGTGACGAGAGCGCCCCTCTCCCCGTCGCTATACGGGGAGAGGATGCCGGCAGGCAGGTGAAGGGCAGCGCCAATGCCCGGAAAAGGATGAGGAGGCGAATTAAAAACCTGAAGCGATTGCCCCGTTCGAACCCAGCCGACCCGTTTGCGCAAGGCCGATTCCGCGCTACCTATGCCAAGCGCGCCGCGACGCGCTTGGCTCTTTTGTTTTATGCATGTCGTTATCTCAAAACCGCTGCGCACTTTTGAGCGACATGCATTTGACGAATCGGAAAGGGACGCTGATGGCATTCGCTTTACTGGACCAGATACGCTTGATCTTCGACGGCGACCCCGGCGTGCGCAAGGTTGCGGACGATCCTGTGCTGTCGGCGGAACTGCTCATGCTGTTTCGTATGATTCTCGCCGACGGCTCGGTCAGCGAGAGCGAAATGGTCGCGCTCAGGCGCATCTGCCGGGAAGCCTTCGGCATTCCGGAAGCCAGCATCGACAGCGTCATCGAATATCTCAACGAGTTCGGCTACGAGACCAACAGCTCGCAAGCCATCGCGCAGTTCCGTGACCTCGACGTCGAGCGGCGCAAGCTGCTTGCCCGCCACATGGCCGAGATCGCCAAGGCCGATTCACAACTTGCCGGGAACGAGATGAAGCTCTTGCGCCGCACGCTCGACCTGCTCGACATCAGCCCTGCCGATGCGGTGAAGCCGCAAACGCAAGCCTGAAGCGGCCCGCTCACCCTTGTTCGTGTAACCGGCGCGCTATTGCCCGGTGCAGGTCCGGAGCGGCAGCGACCAGCGCCTTGGCGGCTTCGGACTGCGGATGGTCGAGAACCTCGCTCGTCCTGCCGCGCTCGACGATCTTGCCGTCGTGCATGACCATCACCGCGTCGGTGATGGCGCGGGCGACGGTCAGATCGTGAGTGATGAAGACGTAGGCGATGCCGAGCTTCTGGTTGAGCTCGGCGAACAGGTCGAGAACCTGGGCGCGGATAGAGACATCGAGGGCCGAGACCGGCTCGTCGGCGACGACCAGTTTGGGACGGGTGATGATAGCGCGGGCGATCGACAGGCGCTGGCGCTGGCCGCCTGAAAATTCGTGGGGATATTTGTCCATGTCGCGTGGGCTGAGGCCGACCTCGTGCAAGGCCTTTGCCACCATCTCGCGCCGCTCGGCATTCGTCGGCTTCTTCTCCAGGACGTGCAGTGGCTCGGCGACCAGCTTTTCGACCTTCAGGCGCGGGTCGAAAGAGCCGTAAGGGTCCTGGAACACCACCTGCATGTCGCGGCGCGCCGGCTTGAGCTCAGCCTCGCTCTTGCCGGTGATGACCTGCCCCCGAAACCGGATCGTTCCCGATGTCGGCCCGTCCAGCGCCAGGACCATGCGGGCAAGCGTGGACTTGCCGCAGCCCGAACGTCCGACCAGAGCCACTGACTGGCCGGGATCAATCGAAAACGAGACATCGTCGACGGCGCGGATCGGGGCCGCCCGCTTCAGCAGCGATTTTCGACGTCCCGGATAGTCCCGCGTCACGCTGTCTACCTGGAGCAGGGGTTTGGCACCCTGGAGCAGGGGGTTGTCCAGGCCGACCTCATGTGTCCTGGCGCGCGCCGGGACATGCATAGAGGCCTGCGCCAGTTGTCGCGTGTAGGGATGAAGCTGCTCCGACAAAGTGCGCGCCGTGTCGCCGGCCTCCATCACTTCGCCATGGCGCAGGATGGTGATGCGATCCGCCATCTCGGTCACCACCGCTAGGTCGTGCGAGATCAAGAGCAGGCCCATGCGGTTTTCCGCGACCAGGTCGCGCAACAGGTCGAGGATCTGCGCCTGCAGCACGACGTCGAGCGCCGTCGTCGGCTCGTCGGCGATCAGCAGCTTGGGTTTCAGCGCGCAGGCAATGGCGATGACGACGCGCTGGCGCTGGCCGCCGGAAAGCTCGTGCGGATAGCGTGACAAAGGAAACTGCGCCGCCGGCAGGCCGACCCGGTCGAGCATTTTTCGCGCGTGGTCCTCGGCGTCGGCTCGGCTTGCCCTGGTGTGCCAGCGGATGCCTTCGGCGACTTGCTCGCCAATGGTCTTGACCGGATTCAGTGCCGTCATCGGCTCCTGGAAAACCATGCCGATATCGTCGCCGCGCAGCGCGCACATCTGGTCTTCGCTGGCCGCAAGGATGTCGATGCCGTCGAAGGTGACGCGCCCCGTGGCGCGCGCCGCCCAGGGCAGAAGCTGCATCACCGTCAGCGCCGTTATCGACTTGCCCGAGCCGGATTCGCCGACCAGCCCCATCACCTCGCCGGGCGCGACGGAGAGCTCGACATCCCTCAGGATCGGTGTGTTGCCGATGCTCAGCGACAGTTTCTCGATTTCGAGCAAGCTCATCGCTGCCGCCGCGATTTGGGATCGAGGATGTCGGCAATACCGTCGCCGAGCAGGTTCAGGCCAAGCACGGTGACGACGATCGCCATGCCTGGAAAGATCGCCATCCACGGCGCCGCCACCATGCGGGTCTGCGCATCGAACAGCATCCGCCCCCAACTCGGCATTGGCGGCTGTGTGCCCAGCCCGACATAGGAAAGCCCGGCTTCGGCCAGGATGCCGAGCGCGAACTGGATGGTGCCTTGAACCAGGAGCAATGTGACGATGTTGGGCAGCACATGTTCCAGCGTGATCAGCGTTTTGCCTTTGCCGGCGGCGCGCGCGGCAAGGATGAATTCGCGCGGCCAGATCGCCAGCGCACCGGCCCGGGCGACGCGGGCAAAGACCGGGATGTTGAAGATGCCGATGGCGATGATGGCGTTGAGCGCGCCCGGCCCGAAAATGGCGGTGATCATGATCGCCGAGAGCAGGGCAGGGAAGGCGAAGACGAGATCATTCAGCCGCATCACCGCTTCGTCGACGATGCCGCCGCGCGCCGCGGCAAAGGCGCCGAGCGGCACGCCGATGCCCATGCCAATGCCGACCGCCACCAACGCCACGGCGATCGAATTGCGGGCGCCGACCATGATCATGGAAAGAATGTCGCGGCCGAAATGGTCGGTGCCGAACCAGTGCGCCGGCGAGGGTGCCTGGGTCTTGTCGGCGATGATCAGCCTGGTGACGTCAAAAGGCGTCCAGAAAAACGAGACGATGGCAATCACTGCCACCAGTGCGGTGATGACGAAGCCGGCGAGAAACGAGCGGTTGGTGAAGGCCTTGGCCAGGATGTCGGCAAAATTTTCTTCCGGGATGTCGAAGCGCAGCGTCATTGGCGGCTTCTCAGGCGCGGATCGACGACCGCATAGGAGAGATCGACAAGCAGGTTGACGGCGATGACGGCGGCGACCAGCAGCATGACGACGCTTTCGACGACGATCAGGTCGCGCTGGGTGATCGCCTGGAACACCAGCCGGCCAAGGCCCGGCAGGTAAAAGACGTTCTCGATGATGATGGTGCCGGCGAGCAGAAAGGCGAATTGCAGGCCGAGAATGGTCAGCACCGGGATCATGGCGTTGCGCAGCGCGTGCCGCCAAAGCACCGCGCGATAGGGCAGGCCCTTGGCGCGGGCGGTGCGGATATAGTCCTCGTTCAGCACTTCGATCAGCGCCGAGCGGGTGACGCGGGCGAGGATCGCCGCTTGCGGCAGGGCGAGCGCGATCGCCGGCAGGAACAGCGATTTCAGTGCTGGCCAGACGCCCGCGCTCCACCCCGGAAAGCCACCCGCCGGCACCAGCCGCAGCCAGACGGCAAACAGGTAGATCAGCATCAGCGCAAACCAGAAGTTCGGCACGGCGACGCCAAGCTGGGCGGCACCCATCGCAATCGTGTCCCCGGCCCGTCCGTGCCGGCCGGCGGAAAACAGCCCGACCGGAATGGCAATGATAGTGGACAGCGCCAGCGCGATCAGCGCCAGCGGCAGGGAGACAACGACGCGCTCGCGGACCAGATCGATGACCGGCACCGAATAGGTGTAGGAACGGCCGAAATCGAGGCTCAGCAAGCCACCGGCCCAGTGCAGATAGCGCGAGGCAAGGGGCGCGTTGAGACCCATCTGGTTGCGCAGCAAATCGACTTGGTCGGCGCTGGCGTTCATGCCAAGCATCAGCCGCGCCGGGTCGCCGGGAATGATCTCCAGCACGGCGAAGACCACCATGGAGGCCAGAACCAGCGTGATGAGGGCGATGGCAAGACGCTTGAGGAGATAGGCGGTCATGGGGGCGGAACGGAAGCGATCGAGCGGTCGGGCTGTCGCGCCGGACCCCCCTCTGTCCTGCCGGACATCTCCCCCTCAAGGGGGGAGATTGGCAGTTTCCATGCCGGCGCTGGCCTTGCAACGCTGATGGTTAGCGAAAGCCGCGATGAGGGCTCGATCTCCCCCCTTGAGGGGGAGATGTCCGGCAGGACAGAGGGGGGTGCGACGGAGTGCAAGTTTCGCCTTTCTGTCAGCTGCCTCATTCCGTCCACTTCACCTTGGTCAGATCGTTGGCCTGGATCGGCGCGTTTTCCCAAAAACCCTCGAGCTTGGCGTCCCAGACGCCGGCTTTCGGTAGTTCGTAGAGGAAGCCGACCACGGCGTCGTCGGCCAGTATCTTCTGCGCCTCGCCGAGCAGCGTCATGCGCTTGGCCTCATCGGAGGTGAGGTTCAGATCGGCGATGATCTTGTCGAAGGTCGGATTGTCGTAGTTGAAGTAATAATCCTTGCGCGAATAGATATCGATGTCATTGGGCTCGGTGTGGGAGACGATGGTCAGGTCGTAGTCCTTTTTGGTGAACACCTGGTCCAACCACTGCGCCCATTCCACGGGCACGATTTCCAGATCGATGCCGATGTCGCGAAGCTGCGACGCGATGATCTCGCCGCCAAGCCGCGCATAGGAAGGCGGCGGCAGTTTCAGCGTCGCCTTGAAGCCGCTCTCCAGGCCGGCTTCCTTCAGCAGTTCCCTGGCCTTGTCGACATTGTGCGGATAGAGGCCGGTGAGGTCGACATAGGCCTTGTTGGCGGGCGACATGTGCGAGCCGATCGGCACGCCAAGGCCGGCCGAGGCGCCGTCGATGATCGCCTTGCGGTCGAGCGCAAACGAAATCGCCTGCCTGACCTGCAGCTTGTCGAAAGGCGACTTCTTGTTGTTCATCGAAAGGATGGTCTCACCCTCGGTCGCGCCGATCACCACCTTGAAGCGCGGGTCGCCCTGGATCTGCGCGACGCTGTCGGGATCGAAGAAAGGGAAGGCCTGAACATCGCCGGAAAGCAGCGCCGGCACGGCGGCTGCGGCATCCGTGACGATACGGAATTCGGCTTTGTCGAGAGCAACCGGGGCACCCCAGTAAGTGTCGGATTTGATCAGCGTGATCGAGGAGCCCTTGGCCCAGCTCTGGAACTTGAACGGCCCGGTGCCGACAGGCTTTTCCTTGTTGGTGTCGGCTGTCTCAGGCGCGACGATGACCGCGTCGCCCCAACCCATATTGTAGAGGAAGGAACTTTGCGGGTTCTTCAGCGCGATCTTGACCGTCGTCGGATCGACCACCTCGACCGTATCGATGGCGGCGAACAGGCCCTTCTGCGCGTTGACGGAGTTGTCGGCACGGGCGCGGTCGAGCGAGAATTTCACGTCGTCGGCGTTGAAATCGGTGCCGTCATGGAATTTCACGCCGGTGTGGAGCTTGAAGGTGTAGGCCTTGCCGTCATCGGAAATGGTCCAGCTGTCGGCGAGATCCGGCAGCACCTCGCCGTTCGGGCCGATGCGGGTCAACCCCTCGAACACGTTGGCGTAAAGCACTTCATCGATCGCCGCCGCGGCACCCGCGGTCGGATCGAGATGTGGGGGTTCGAGCGGAATGCCGATGACCAGATCGGTCCGCGCGGCAAATGCCGATGTTCCGGCGGCCAGAATCAGGCCCGCAGCGGTGAGAATGGTTTTCCACAATTTCATCGTGCAGCTCCCGATATGCTCAAAAAAATGTTCAAAACCCGGTGGATAGAAGCGTGATTTCGCCGAGGAGTAAATTGCGTTTCGTGCTTTCCGGCAGCGCCAGCAGGAATGTTTTTCCGTTAGCCGCCGACTCAGCAATTGAAGCTTGCCCCGTCGCTGCCGGATTACCGTGCGCTCCTGAGCAGTATGTTCAGCCCGATCGCCATCACCTTGGCCGATTCGACCATGTCCGATATCCCGACCCATTCGTCGGGCCTATGGGCGAGGTCGAGAATGCCCGGGCCATAGGCGATGCAGTCGTAGATGTGGCCGATGCGGGCAATGTGCTTCTGGTCGTAAGTGCCGGGCGAAATGACGTAGTCGGGCTCGCGGTCGAATATCTCCATGATGCCTTGCGCCACCGCCTTGACCACCGGCGCATCGCGCTCGGTCATCAGCGGCAGCACCTCCATCAGGTCGCGGATTTCGTAGTCGAATTTTTTCCGCTCGCGCTTCAGCCGGTCGAGGATATTGGTCACCTCGCTTTTGACCGTGCCCAAATCCTCTTCGAGCAGGAAGCGGCGGTCGATGGTCAGCCGGCAGGAATCGGGCACGTTGGGCGAGGGCAGGCCGGGCCGGAAATCCTCCGTCTGGCCGCCATGGATCGAGTTGATGTTCATGGTCGAGCGCTTTGCGCCGTCGGGCACGACCGGCATGCTTGTCACCTTGCGGTCGAGCGCCGGGAACAGCTCGTCCTCGAAAGCCCCCAGCACGGCGCCCATATGGCGCACCGCATTATCACCGAGGAACGGCATCGAGCCGTGGGCGATCTCGCCCTTGGTTTCGATCTCCGCCCACCACACCCCGCGATGGCCAAGGCAGATGCGATCCTTGTTCAACGGCTCGGGGATTATGACGTGATCGACCTTCGGCTTGGAGAAATAGCCGAGCCTGGCCAGATGGGCGACGCCGCCAAAGCCGCCAGACTCCTCATCGACCGTGCCTGATATTTCGATGGCGCCCGGAAAGTCGGGGAAGACCTCCATGAAGGCTTCGACGGCGATGATCGAGGCGGCCAAGCCCCCCTTCATGTCGCAGGCGCCGCGGCCATAGACCTTGCCGTCCCTGACGATGCCGGCGAAGGGATCGAGGCTCCAGCCGTCGCCGGCTTCGACCACGTCGATATGCGAGTTGAAATGCACGCAGGCGCCGGGCGAGCGGCCATCGAAGCGGGCGACGACATTGACGCGCGGGTAGCGATCGGTATCGCCGGGCGTGCCTTCGGCGCGGATGAATTCGACGTCGAAACCGCGCTTCTTCAGCCGCGCTCCAACGTATTCGGCGCATGGCCGGTAGGCTTCGCCGGGCGGATTGATGGTCGGAAAGCGGATCAGGTCGGCGGTCAGTGCGACCAGGTCGTCGATCCGATCATCGACCGCTTTCAGGAGAAGTTCGTTCATTCGGCGAATTGAGCAGCCAACAACGCCCTTTGGCAAGCCTGTTGGTGGGTGCGCCTTGGTTGCGTGTCGTTGCGGCAACTATCGCGGGAAATCGTTCAAATTCGCTGCTTTGGATTGGTGATTTCGTTAGAGGTGTGTGGTTACCTCATTCACTTGCCAAAAGAAGAAGAATAGCATGAAGGCAGGCAGGCAAGGGCAATCAAAGGGGTTTGATCGCATGAAAAAGACCGTTCTCATGGTAGCGTTACTGGCAACAATGCTGTTCGGTTCTTCGGTCGAGGGCTGGGCAGCCAAGCTGGTTGCAAGGATCGACGTGTCATCGCAGACGATGACTGTAAGATATGGTCAGGCGGTCTACCGCTGGCGCGTATCCACGGCACGCCAAGGTTATATCACGCCGCGAGGCACCTACCGGCCGCAACGAACGGCACGGATGTGGTATTCGCGCAAATACGACATGTCGCCGATGCCTCATTCGGTGTTCTACCGCGGCGGCTACGCCATCCATGGCACGGGCGCGGTGAAGTCTCTCGGGCGTCCGGCGTCGCATGGCTGCGTCCGGCTGCACCCCGCCAATGCCGCCGCCTTCTATTCGATGGTGAGGCAGGCAGGCTTCCGCAACACGCGGATCGTCGTGACCAACTAGCTGTGGCTGGCTGCAAGCGAGCCGGAAAACCGAAGGTTCGCCGGCTCCTACAAGAAGTCAGAGCGGGCGCTTCTTGTGAAGCGACGACGGCTTCCGCTCTGAACATCGGTGAAAGTGGGAGCACTATTTACGTGGGCGGGCTTTGGGCAGAATATGAGGGGTGGGAGGAAGCATTCGGAATCCCTGAATAAACGCGCCCGAACGGCTTCCGACCGTTGGTTGCAAGGGAGGAAAATCATGAAACGCATTTTCTCGCTCGCGGCGTGTGCCGCGGCGTTATCGCTCGGCGTATCGAACGCCTACGCACAATCGGGCGGTGTCGATAAGGCGGTCGGCGGCTACAGCTTCGAAGAAGCTGCAAAGGAGGCCCCCGGTACCAAGGACTTCCATTCGGCCGATGGCCACCTCACTTTCGCTATCGTGACACACACTGCCGGCAATGGCTTCTTCGATCCGGTCTACGTCGGCGCCACCGTCGCCGGCAACCTGATCGGCGCCAAGATCCTGCTGCTCGGCTCGGAATCGCCGACCGACGACCCTGCCCGCGAGATCGAAATCCTGAACCAGATCGTGCAGGATCCGACGATCGACGGGCTGATCATGACAACGCCCCAGGTCGGCGCCTATAACGACATCGTCAAGGCCGCCGAGGCGAAGGGCATACCGGTCGCCACGACCAATTCCTTTGACGGCACGATCCTCAACCGCAGCGGCATCGGCCA
Organism: Mesorhizobium sp. M6A.T.Ce.TU.002.03.1.1; assembly: GCF_003997275.1. Classification (NCBI taxonomy): domain Bacteria; kingdom Pseudomonadati; phylum Pseudomonadota; class Alphaproteobacteria; order Hyphomicrobiales; family Phyllobacteriaceae; genus Mesorhizobium; species Mesorhizobium sp. M6A.T.Ce.TU.002.03.1.1. Next base: position 16,634 of record NZ_RZTI01000028.1, on the reverse strand, counting down.
CACCGGCCAGGACGCCTCCGCTGCCGCAATCGCCGGCGAGGCGCTCGTCAAGTGCCTCGCGGACAAGGGCATCGAGAAGGGTTCGATCGTCCTGCCGTCGTCGACCGCAATGGGCAACATCGAGGTGAACAATCGCGTCACTTCGGCTTTCAACGCCATCGTCAAGGGCTTGAAGGATGCCGGCAAGCTCGATGCCTTCAAGGTCGACGCGGGTCCGGAGAACACCGGTATAGACACCAATCCGAATGATCCGGTGAACGGCATCGTGACGCTGTTCGAGTCGCGCGGCGACGTCGTTGGCGCGTTCGCCGGCAACAACGTGTTCACGCCGGCGCTTGCCAAGGCCGTCGCTCAGACCGGAATGACCGGCAAGATCTGCGCCTACGGTTTCGACCTCGGCCCGGCCCAGCAGGATGCGATGAAGAGCGGCGATCTGACCGGTGCGCTCGGGCAGCAGCCCTTCTTGCAGGGCTTCTGGCCGGTCATGCAGCTCTATCTGGAGATCGACCGCGGAATCGCGGCGGCCAACCTCGACACACGTGCCCAACTGGTGACGAAGGAGACCGTCGAGGACGTCGGCAAGCGCTTCGAGAACTGAGTCCGCTCGGAACGTCTGAAATCATTGCGGGAGGGCGCAAGTTCTCCCGCAATGCGGCAGCAGGGAAATCGACCAGAAGAGACCATGGCGCTTACCGCGACCACATCACTTGGCCGTGCGCCGTCCCAGATTGTCGGCGGCTGGGAGGTGGGGCTCGTTGCCTTGCTTTTGCTGCTCTATCTCGGCGGCGCTCTCGTCAATCCCGCGTTCTTCGGGTCAACAGGGGCGTTCCACTCGCTGCTCCGCGACACCTCGCGGGTTGCCATCATCGCGGTCGGGGTGACCTTCGTCATCGTCAACAAGGACCTCGATCTTTCGGTCGGTTCAACTTACGGCTTAGTCGCCGTCGTCTTCGCCAGGCTGTTCGCGCCGAACTTCCTCGATCTCGGCATCGTCCCCTCGGTGGTCCTCTGCCTGCTGCTCGGCACGCTGATCGGGCTGATCAACGGCGTGCTCGTCACCATCCTGAAGGTGCCGGCGTTCATCGCCACGCTGACCATCCTCTTCATCGGCCGCGGCTTCGTGCTGGCGCTGACCCACGGTCAGTCGATCTACTATCCCGCCAAGGCGAGCGAGCATCCGCTGTTCTTCCACCTCGGCGAGACCAACGCCCTGGGTTTCAACAACCAGATCGTGATTTTCGTCATTGTCGCCGTAATCGGCGCCTATGTGCTCGCCAAGACGCGCTGGGGCTACGAGACCTTCGCCACCGGCGGCAACGAGCAGGCGGCGTCCTATGCCGGCATCCCGACCAACTGGGTGCGCATCCGAGCCTACCTGATCTCCTCGCTCTGCGCGGCGCTTGCCGGCCTGCTGTCGGCGGCCCAGGACAAGGGCGTGACGCCCCTCTACGGCGTCAGCGGTGAGCTGATCGTCATTGCCGCCGTGATCATCGGCGGCGCCTCGATCCTCGGCGGCCGCGGCCGGGTCGTCGGATCCTGCCTTGGCGCCCTGCTGGTGGTGCTGCTCGACAAGGTGTTGCGTGAGGGCTGGCCGATCACGCGCATTATCAAGATCGGTGACGAGGAGATCACGGTCAACGCCGTCTTCTCGCTGCCGGTCGGCGCGGTGCCTGTGTTCCTCGGGCTGCTGCTCATCGTCGCGGTGCTCATCGAGCCCTATCTCATCCGCCGCCAGGTGGCAGGGCGCCTCTGGGCCTGGCTCCGCGGCCGGCCGCCGCCACCGGCCTACGAGATCGGCAGCATCGCGATCGAGGGGGTGCAGACCAAGGGCGCGATGGCGACCGACATGGCGCTGTCGGCCACCGGGTTCGGCAAGTTCCTCGCCCGGCGCGACGCGCTCGCCATCATCCTGGCCGTGCTCCTGTGGCTGACCGGCCTCGCGCTCCGGCCGGACTACTGGTGGAACCTGTCCAATAGCTTCGCGATCCTGCTCAACTACACCGAGCTTGCGCTGATCACCATCGGGCTCACCTACGTCATCGCCGCCGGCGATATCGACCTCTCCGTCGGGGCGGTGCTTGCCCTCGCCGGCAGCACCGCCGCCTATTTTCTCAAGGTCCTCGGCGCCGACCCCGTGACCGCCGTGGCGATGGGCCTGCTCGCGGGCATGTGCGCCGGCCTCGTCAACGCGATCGTCACCGTCGGCTTCAAGCTGCCGGCCTTCATCGCCACGCTCGGCATGTTCTACATCGCCCGCGGCCTCGCCGCCTGGTTCGTCGCCGGGCAGCAGCTCACCGGCTGGCCCGAGGGCTACAACCTGCTTGGCCGCAAGGTGAACGACATCCTGCTGCACTACCGCATCTCGCTGCCGGACGGGCTCCTGCGCTCGATCGCCGAGGTGGTGAGCGTCCAGACCATCTGGATGCTGTTCGTCGCCCTCATTGCCGGCGTCGTGCTCGCCTATATGCCGTTCGGGCAGAAGGTCTATGCGACCGGCGGCAACATTCGCGCCGCCGCTTATGCTGGGATCAACACCAATCGGGTGCGGTTCCTCGCGCTCATGCTGGCGGCGCTCTGCGCGACAATGGCCGGGATCATCAACGTCGCCTACTTCCGCAGCTTCAACCCGGTGGCTGGCCAGTTCCGCGAGCTCGACGCCATCGCCTCGGTGATCATCGGCGGCGGTTCGATCTTCGGCGGCTACGGCACCGTGATCGGGGCGCTCGCCGGGGCGGCGGTGATCACCCTGATCCGGGCGCTGCTGCAGCTCAACGTCCAGGGCTTCGCCATGCCGCAGCACTGGATCAACGTCTTCATCGGCGGCATCCTGATCGTGGCGGTGCTGATCGACATCTGGGTGCGCCAGGCCAACATCTTCGGCCGCCTGCGGGCGCGCCTCGCGCGGCGCACAAGAACGGCGGAGACCACCCATGCGTGACCCGACTAGGCCTGCACCGATCGTAGAAATGCGGGGCATCGAAAAAGCCTTCGGTGCGGTGCAGGCGCTCCGCAACGTCGACCTCGTGCTCTATCCCGGCGAGATACTGGGCCTCGTCGGCGACAACTCGGCCGGCAAGTCGACGCTGATGAAGATCCTGACCGGCGCCTACCAGCGCGACGCCGGCGAGGTCTTCGTCGCCGGGCAGCCGGTGCACTTCAAGAGCCCGCACGAAAGCCGCGACGCCGGCATTGAGATGATCTACCAGGATTTCGCTCTTTGCGGGAATATGGATGTCGGTCAGAACATCTTTCTTGGCCGTTGGCCGCTCAAGGGCCTTTTCGTCAATCGGCGGAAAATGTACGCGGAAGCCGACAGTGTGCTGAAGCGGCTCAAGGTCGACGTGAACTCCGTCTATCAAAAGGTCGAGAGCCTGTCGGGCGGCCGCCAGCAATCTGTGGCGATTGCCCGCGCTATCTCCTTCCAGCCGCGCGTGGTGATCCTCGACGAGCCGACCGCCAATCTCTCGGTGATGGCGACTGAGCGGCTGCTCGAGACCATGCTGGAACTGAAAAAGCAGGGCGTTGCCCAGATCATCATCTCCCACCGCCTCGTTGACATCTTCGCTGTGGGCGACCGCGTGATGGTGCTGAAGCGCGGCGAAAACGTCGGCGATCGCTACGTCAGGAACACCGACGAGCATGAGGTCCTGGAGATCATCGTCTCCGGCACGCGAGAGCACGCGCTTACGGCCGATGAGGCGATCAAAACTTGAAACGAGCTGTCAGGCGACCAACGAGCGGTCGATGGCCAAAACAAAAAAACCCGCCTCGGGAGCCGGGCGGGTCGTTGGCGCAAATCAGCACCATGCCCCAGTCACTAGCATAACTGCCGTCACAAAGCAATGTTGCGGCTTCCGCTCAGGCGGCTTTGCCGCGCTGTCTCGCCTGTTGACGCTTTCGGCGCCGGCCGCTGATTTCCCACCTTTTGTGGAACCACATCCACTGGCCGGGATCCTCGCGCACCCAACGCTCGACCACGTCGTTGAGCAGCTGGGTGGTGCCATGGACGTCGACACTGCCGCCGGCAGTGCGCGGCAAGGTCAGCTTGTCCTCGATCTCGAGCCGGAAGCGGTTGCCCGGCAGGCGCACGCAGCGCGCCGGATAGACATCGCAGTCATAGTGCCGCGCCAGAGTGCCCAGAACCCGGTTGCTCTCGCATGGGCGGCCGAAGAAGGTCGTTTCGAGCCCGCCCGAGAATTTCTGGTCGACCAGCACACCGATATTGCCGCCTTTCTCCAGGATGGCGGCAAGCGCGAATGAAGCGCCGGTCGAGGAGGGCAGCAAGGATCCCATGGTCGAGCGGCGCGTCGAGAGGATGTAGTCGGCAAGATACGGATTGTTGGGCGGGCGAAACAGCGCCGTGATGTTCATGCCGAAAGTGGCTGCCGCCACCGGAAGCAGCTCGAAATTGCCGAGATGCCCCGTGAAGATGATATGCGGTTTTTGCTCGCCGGCGATCTCGACGAAATGATCGACGCCGCGAACCTCGACGCGGCCCGGCTTCGTCGCTTTCGGGTCGTAATCGAAGAGCGCATCGAGAAAGATGTATTCCGCGGCGAGGCGAGCCATGTTGCCCCACATGTCGGAAGCGATGGCCTGGATCTCGCTGTCGCTCTTTTCCGGATATGCCTTGCGCAGATTGGCGATGGCGACGTTGTGGCGCCCAACCCAAGGCCCAACGCGGCGGGCGACACGGTCGGCGAAATTGAGCGCGCTGTCGACCGGCAGCAGGCGCAGCACCCAAATCATCGTCATCGCGGCGCGCGCCAGCAGCCAATAGTTGAACTGGCGCAACCGCCTGCCATGGCGGAACGCCAGGTCCCTGCGGAGCTTCCTGAAGGCGTCGCCGATCATTCCTAGACCACGATGTTCTTAGGCAGCAACATCAGGGTCTAACCGACGCGCAGGATGATCTTGCCGAACACGTCGCGGCCTTCCATGCGCTTCAGCGCGGCCTCGATGTCGCCGAAGCCGACTTCTGTGTCGATAACCGGAGAAACCAGCCCCGCCGCCATTTTCTGCATGGCGTCCGCCATGTTTTCCATGCGGCAGCCAAAGGAGCCGAGCAGCTTCAGCTGCTGCTGGAACAATTGCATCAGATTGATCTGGGTCGAAACGCCCGAGGTCGAGCCGCAGGTCACCAGGCGACCACCGCGTTTCAGGCACAGCATCGAGGCAGCAAAGGTGTCGGCGCCGACATGCTCGAAGACGACATCGACGCCCTTCTTCTTCGTCAGCTTGCGCACCACGCCTTCGAAACGGTCCTCGCGATAGTTGATGACATGGTCGGCGCCAAGCGCCTTCGCCTTATCGATCTTATCGTTTGAGCCGACCGTGGTGATCACGGTGCAGCCCATTTTCCTGGCAAGCTGGATCGCGGCGGAACCGATGCCCGAGCCGCCGGCATGGATGAGGATGGTTTCGCCAGCTTGCAGCTTGGCATTATCGAACAGCATGTGCTCGACCGTGCCGAAGGTGACGGGCGCGACGGCCGCGCCGATGTCCGTCACGCCGGGCGGGGCAGGGACCAGCAGGCGCGCCGGTAGGTTTATCTTTTCTTGCGCAAAGCCGTCGAGATGGAAGCCGTGAACGCCCGAAACATGCTCGCAAAGATTGTCGCGGCCTTCGCGGCAGGCGCGGCAAAGCCCGCAGGTGCGCGCGCCATAGATCGACACAAGCTGCCCGGGCACAAGGCTGGAGACGCCGGGGCCGACCGCCTCGACCTCGCCGGAGGCTTCGGCGCCGACGACCAGCGGCAGCTTGCGCTTGGCGAAGGCCATGCCGCGCCAGCCCCAGACGTCGATATGGTTGAGCGCCACGGCCTTGATGCGCAGCGTCACTTCGCCCAGCGCAGGCTGCGGCGGAGGCGGCAGGTCCACCGTTTCAAGGCGGCGGTCCTCGATAAGTTGCAATGCGCGCATTAGGCCTGTCGGTTCTGTTGAGCGGAAAGCGCTCGCTTAGACCGGTTCCCGCGCCATGACAAGGCAGGTGTTCTGGCCGCCGAAGCCGAAGGAGTTCGAGAGGACCGTGCCGACCTCGGCGTTGCGCTTCTTGTTCGGCACCACGTCGAGCACGATCGCCGGATCGGGATTGTCGTAATTGATGGTCGGCGGGATGACGCTTTCGCGCATGGTCATCAGCGAAAACGCGGCCTCGACCGCGCCGGCCGCCGACAGCGTGTGGCCGATCATCGACTTGTTCGACGAGATCGGCATCGAGCCGATCCGCTCGCCAAACACGGTCGACAGCGACAGATGCTCCATCTTGTCGTTTTCCGGCGTCGAGGTGCCATGGGCGTTGACATAATCGATCTCGTCTTCGCTCAGGCCTGCATCGGCGAGGGCGGCGCGAACCGCCGCGATCGCCGGCGAACCGTCCGGCTTCGAGCGGGTGCGATGGAAGTCGTCGGCCTTTTCGCCGCAACCACGCAGGATGCCGAGAATGGTCGCGCCGCGGGCAAGTGCTGCCTCCAGCGATTCCAATACCAGCGCGCCAGAACCCTCAGCGAGGACAAAACCGTCGCGGTCCTTGGAGAACGGCTTGGACGCCTTTTCGGGGATGTCGTTATGGGTGGAGAGCGCGGAAAGCAGCGAGAAACGGATCAGCGCCTCGGCGGTCGCCGAACCGTCGGCGCCGATCGACAGCGCCCTGTCGCATTCGCCGCGGCGGATCGCCTCGACGCCGAGCTGGATCGAGGGGGCGCCCGAGGCGCAAGCCGTCGACAGCGTGATCGGCAGGCCGCGCGTCCCAAAACGGTCGGCGAGCCGGTCGGCGATCGAACCGAACTGGGTGGTCTCGAAAACATCGAGTTCTTTCAAGCCGCGCGCCACGCGAAGCAGCCGTTCGGCGCCGATGTCGTGTTTGTCGGAATTGTAGAGCGAAAAGCGCTCGCTCCAGTCGAGTTCGACCGGCGGCGAGGCGAGGAAAAGCGGCCCGCCGAAATCGCCCGAATTAAGGCCGGCTTCGGCCACGGCTTCCTGCGCGGCGGTCTCGGCCAATTCGTAGGTGAGGAGACTGGCGCCCTTGGAGCTCGACGGCAGGAAATCGACCATGCCGGAGATGCGGGTGTTCAGATGGTCGACCGGAAAGCGGGTGATCGGATGGATGCCGGACTTACCCGCTGTGAGCGCTGCCCAATTGTCGGCCTTGCCGACGCCCAGCGACGTCACCACGCCGATGCCGGTGACGGCGACGATCGGCCTGCCCATGTGGTCGTTCAGATTGGCCATGACTGTCCTGGACCTTTAATCGGCGGCGTTGACCAACGCCAAGCCCTCGAATTGGTGATAGCCGATCGCCGTTGCAAGGACGGTCCTGGGAACGCCGTTGAACGGCTTCTCGGTGGCGGCGTCAAAAGCCGGGTAGGCGGCCTTGCGCTCGACAGCCAATGCCGCCAGCGCCACGGCGAAGGGAAACTGCGCTTCCTTCATGTGACCGGTCAGCGTCGAAAAGCCGCGTGCGGCAATCGCCGGATTGGCGCCGAACACCGATTTCTCCGCGGCAGTAGCGGCATGGGCGCCCGAAGCGCCTGAAATCGTCAGCAACTCGCCGTTCGGCAGCGCTGCCTGCCTGAGCAGCGCGGCAATCTCGGCATCGAGCTCGCCCTGCCGGCGTTTGGCGCGTCCGGATACGACCGGGCCGAGTTCGGCATAAATCTTTCGCCCGCGGCTGATCGCGTGTTCGCGCTGTTCCAGGACGAGAAACGCGCCACCGGATCCGGTCACCACGCCGCCGCCTTCGGCGCCTTGCCTCTGCCAGACCGGTTTCCAGGGGCCGCGATGCAGGTAGCCGGCCAGTTCATAGCCAAGCAGCATGTCGGAGTGTTCGGTCTGGAAGGCGCCGCCGACCAGTATGTGCGTCGATTGCCCGGAGCGGATGCGCGCGGCGGCCGTCTCGACGGCGGCGACGCCTGCACCTTCCTCGCCCATGAAGGTGCGCGACGATCCCGTCACCTTGTGGACGATGGAGATGTTGCCGGCGAGCAGGTTGGAAAGCTGCGCCAGAAACAGCGTCGGCCGCAACTCGGTGGTCAGTTTCTCGTTGAGCAGCACGTCGCGGTCGTTGCGGCTTTCCGAAGCGGCGAGAATATCGGCGTCGACCGCCTCGTCGCGCTCGCCGCCGCCGGCAGCCACCACCATGTCCATGGTCGTGCAGAGTTCGTCATTGCCCTTGATGCCCGCGTCGTCCAGCGCCATTCCGGCGGCGTAGGTGCCGAGCCTCTGCCAGGTTTCCATCTGCCGCTGGTCGCCGCGCTTGGCGATCTGCAGGTTCCAGTCGATCTCCGGCAGCGGGTGGACGGTGTAGGGCGAGAAGCGCGCGGCTTCGAGCACGGGTTCCAGGCCCGGCTGGGCAAGTTTGCGCCAATGCGCATCCGGACCTTCTCCCAGCGAAGAGACAAGGCCGATGCCTGATATGACGACGTGGTGAGGGCTCATGGGCGGCTGTTGTGGGTCAGGCTTGAAGACGAACTATTTTAGGCGTTCTTGGCCGCGACCAGGGCGTCGATCTTGGCGCACAGGTTCTTCATGACGAAGTAATCGTCGGTCGAGGCCTTGCCGTCATTGACCTCTTGCGTCCACTTTTCCAGCGGCACCTTGATGCCGAATTCCTTGTCGATGGCAAAGACGATGTCGAGGAAGTCGAGGCTGTCGATGCCGAGGTCGTCGATAGTGTGGCTTTCAGGGGTGATCGTGTCGATATCGATCTCACTGGTGTCGGCGATGATCTTGGCGACTTTGGCGAACGTGGTGGACAAGGGCTTTTCCTTCGGTTGCGGGCGGAATCTGTCCGCATGTGTTTGCGCGCTGTCTAATCGGTTTTTCCGGGCAGGAAAAGGGCCTGATGCGCCGGGCGCAGATGGGGTGGCAGTTCTGTCAGGGCAATAGGTGTTGCGGGAACCTCCCGGCGATGTTCCGCAACCATCCGATCGGATTGTCGTCGGCGCCATCGTTCCAAGCTCAGCGTACATGCCGTAGAACAGCCCTCCGGCCACAATAAACCGCGCTCAAAGGCCTAGGGAGCGCGCAGCTAAGGTTCGGACCGCGAAATCCCATGGTCAACGAAAACGAGGTAAGTTGTCGGGAGCCGCGCCGGTCGTTCGTCCTCTGCACGCAAAGCGCAAGAACCGAATACCTAACCGACAGCCTCATGTAATCACCCGGAGCTTCCAATGACCCCCACCATTACAGCCTTTGAACGGTCGCCCGACCGCGGCAGGGGACAGGCACGTGACATGCGTGTTCGTTGGGCGCTCGAAGAAGTGGATCAACCTTACGACGTTCGTCTTGTTTCGTTCAGCGAGATGAAGAAACCCGCGCATCGTGCGCTTCATCCTTTCGGGCAGATTCCGACCTATGAAGAAGGCGATCTCGCCTTGTTCGAGTCGGGGGCGATCGTGTTCCACATCGCGGAGCGCCATGGTGGCCTGTTGCCAGACGATGCGAATGCCCGGGCGCGCGCGATCACATGGATGTTTGCCGCGGTTAGCACGCTGGAGCCGCCGATCCTTGAACGGGAAACAGCCGTGCTGCTGGAGCGCGACGAGACCTGGCACGAAAAGCGTCTGCCTAGGGTTGAGGATCGCATCCGTAAGCGGCTAGCCGATCTTTCCGCTCACCTGGGCGATGCCGACTGGCTCGATGGTGCGTTCAGCGCCGGCGACCTCATGATGGTGGGGGTCCTGCGCAGGTTGAACGGATCGGGGATACTGGACGAATATCCGAACCTCTCCGCCTATTTAGCCCGCGGCGAAGCGCGGCCGGCCTTCAAGCGTGCTTTCGACGCTCAATTGGCGGTTTTCACTGCCGCATCGACCAGCTGACGAGGCCGCTCTGGTCATTTGAGCCTATCGGCGCGGATGTGCAGCTTTAGGCGGTAGATGTGTGTGAGAATGGTCGGAACCGGCATTCCAGTTAGCGTACCAAGCGTTAGATTTTCACCACTAGCGAACGCTTCAACCAGCTCCAGCGCGGATTAGAAGGTGACGCGACCGAGCACGCGCAGGCCGTCGCCTTGCGGCTCGACGATCACGGCTTCGCCTTCGCGCGGCGAGATGCCGGTGAGGGCCATTATGTTTTCCAGATGGGTGACCATGACCACATTGTCGGAGCCGGAATAATTACGAATCTCGGTCATGACCGCCTCGAGCTGGGCGGCTTTCTCGCTCGGGTCGGTCTTAAGCAGGTCAAGCGGCGCGAACGGTTCGGGCTCCGCTCTGAACGCGATGCGGGCGGTGTCGAGGCTGCGGCAATAGCGGCTGGACAGCATGCGCTCTATGGGCGCGGCGCGGGCGGCGAACAGCGCGCCGATCTTGCGTGCTTGCTGCTTGCCACGCACCGAGAGGTTGACCTGGGTCGCGCATTTCTCGATGTCGAAATTCGCCGGATCGGTAGTGCCGGTGACCATGGCATGGCGAAGCAGCACCACATGTCCGCCGTCGCGCAACAGCGCCCAGCCGGCTTCAGTCGCATGGACCGCGGCGGGAACGACGAGCAGCAGTAGAGCCAGCACAAATCGAAGCATCAGACGTCCTTTTCCGGTCACCGCAGGTGGGTTCCGGTGACCTGATATAGGGACGGCAAAGCCGGCTGAAAGACAAGGCACGACCAATCCCGGCTGTTTGCGAGGACAGAACGCTTCGGAAGGTGGGGGCGATTGCGCTGCGATCGCGGCTCGCCTATCAGGAGAAAAATGTCTCCACTCATCGAAACCGTCCTTTTTGTCTTCGGTCTTGTCGCGCTCGGCTATCTCGCCGGGCTCACCGGCTATTTGAAGGCCGAGGCGGGCGAGGCCATTGCCGAATTCGCTGTCGGGGTGGCGATGCCGCTGCTTCTGTTCCGCACCATGGTGAATGCCGATTTCCATGGCACCGCGCCATGGTCGTTCTGGGGAGCCTATTTCACAGCGGCGGCAGTCACGTGGGCTGCAGGCCATCTGGTCACCACACGGGTGTTCGGGCGCGATGCGCGTGCAGGGGTCGTTGGCGGCGTGTCGTCGGCTTTTTCCAATCTCGTCCTGCTCGGCATCCCGTTCGTCCTCGGCACATTCGGGCCAAGTGGATTCGAAGTGCTGTCGCTGCTGATTTCCGTGCATCTGCCGACGATGATCATGGCATCGATCATCCTGTTTGAAATCTTTGGCCGCGGTGACGAGCATGTGCATCCGCTGCGCATCATCCGGCGCTTCTTTCGAAAGATGCTCTCCAATCCGCTGATCATCGGCATCCTGGCCGGGTGGGTGTGGCGTATCGCCGATCTGCCGCTGCCGGCGTTGGCAGTCCGGCTGGTCGACGCGTTGGCCAACATCGCCGGACCGGTCGCGCTGTTTGCAATGGGGCTTGGCCTGTGCCGTTTCGGCATCTCCGGCAACGTGCGGCCGGCGCTGGCGCTGTCGGCGCTGAAGCTGCTGCTGATGCCGGCCGTCGCGCTCGCCCTGGTCTGGCTACTTGGGCTGCCGCCGCTGTCGGCGAAGGTGGCGGTGGTGGCGGCCGCGCTGCCATCCGGGGTCAATTCCTACCTGATTGCGACGCAATTCAACACCGGCCAGGCATTGGCATCGAACCAGATGACCATCGCCACCGCCTGCGCCGTCGTCACCACGGCGTTCTGGCTGACGGTGGTCGTCCACGTGTTCGGATAGCAACGTGTTTGGATAGCAATTTGGGCGCAAATCGGCCTCGCCTTGCGCTGGCCCAAACCCTATATGCCATCTTGCGATTGATTGCGGGGCTTGCCCTAGGTAAAGAGCAGTGGCTCCAGGCGTGCCGGCATCGATGCCATTGCGCACGCCCACCAAAGAAATCCAGATACCGGCCCGTCAGCGCGCCGAACGGAGGCTAGACCATGCTTCAGAAAACCAGCCATTTCATGCGCCAGGCCAATCTCATCAATGGCGAGTGGGTGCAGGCCGACAGCGGCCAGACGGTCGACGTCAATAATCCGGCCACAGGCCTCAAGATTGGAACTGTGCCGAAGTCGGGCAAGGTCGAGACGCGCCGCGCCATCGAAGCTGCCGACGCCGCCTTCAAGACATGGCGCAAGACCACCGCGCTCGAGCGTTCGAAGTTGCTGCGCAAGCTGCATGACGCGATGATGGACAATCAGGATGTGCTGGCCGAGCTCTTGACCATCGAGCAGGGCAAGTCGCTGTTCGAATCGAAGGGCGAGATCGGTTCGGCCGCGTCCTACATCCTGTGGTTCGCCGAAGAAGGCCGCCGCACTTATGGCGATGTCGTGCCGTCGCCCTGGGCGGACCGCCGCATCCTGGTGACCAAGGAGCCGGTCGGCGTCATCGCCGCCATCACGCCGTGGAATTTCCCGTCCTCGATGCTGGCCCGCAAGCTCGGCCCGGCGCTTGCAGCCGGCTGCACCGCGGTCGTCAAGCCGGCGTCACAGACGCCTTATTCCGGCCTTGCCTGGGGTGCTCTCGCCGAGGAAGTCGGCTTCCCCAAAGGCGTCATCAACATCCTGACCGGCGCCGCCGGCGAGATCGGCGACGAGATCTGCGCCAACCCGTTGGTCAAGAAGATCACCTTCACCGGCTCGACCGAGGTTGGCAAGATCCTGATCCAGAAATCGTCCGTCACCGTCAAGAAGGTGTCGATGGAGCTCGGCGGCAACGCACCGTTCATCGTCTTCGACGACGCCGACATCGAGCGTGCCGTCGCCGGCGCGATCACCGCCAAATACCGCAATTCCGGCCAGACCTGCGTCTGCACCAACCGCTTCCTGGTTCAGGCTGGCGTCTATGACAAGTTCGTCGAAAAGCTCGCCGCCGCCAGCAACGGGCTGAAGGTCGGTTCCGGCCTCGAGGACGGCGTGCAGCAGGGGCCGCTGATCGACGAGAAAGCGGTCGAAAAAGTCGAGGAACTGATCGCCGATGCCACCGCCAAGGGCGGCAAGGTCGTCGCCGGCGGCAAGCGCCATGCGCTGGGCGGTTCGTTCTTCCAGCCGACGGTGATCGCCGATGCGACGCCGAAGATGCGCTTCATGAAGGAAGAGATCTTTGGCCCGGTAGCACCGGTGTTCAAGTTCGAAACCGAAGAGGAAGCCGTGGCACTCGCCAACGACACCGAATTCGGCCTCGCCTGCTATTTCTACACGGGCGATCTCGGCCGCGCCTTCCGGGTCATGGAAGGGCTAAAATACGGCATGGTCGGGGTCAATGAAGGCCTCATCACCACGCCTGAGGCGCCGTTCGGCGGCGTCAAGGAATCGGGCCTCGGCAAGGAAGGCGGACATCAGGGCATCGAGGATTATCTCGACACCAAATATGTCTGCATCGGCGGCCTCGGCCTCTGATTGGGCAGGGTCTGTTGACCATCAATGGACCCAAGCCGGCCCGAGAGGTCAGGCGGGGATCGATCAACCAACTGGCGTTTCGGGCATGGCGATGAAGGACGGCGAGGTCTTTGGCACGACGCAGACGGGCGAGGCCGTCCGCCGCTTCACCATCCGCGGCGGCGGTCTAACCGCCAACATCATCGGGCTGGGCGCCATCATCCAGGATCTGCGCCTGGCCGGGCACGATGCGCCGCTGGTGCTCGGCTATGACAGTTTCGAGCCTTACGAGACGGACACGGCTTTCTTCGGTGCCATCGTCGGACGCTATGCCAACCGCATCCGCGATGGCCGCTTCACCATCGCCGGACAGCGCTACCAGACCGAGCGCAACTTCCTCGACAAGCACACGCTGCATGGCGGCTCGCAAGGTTTTTCCCACCGGCCATGGGAGGTTTCGCTGCATGGCAGGGATTTTGTCACCCTGACCCTGCATGATCCCGACGGCACGATGGGCTTTCCCGGCGCGCTCGACGTGACCTGCACCTACCGGCTGAAAATCCCCGGCACGCTCAGCGTCGAGATGACCGCCACCTGCGAGGAGCCGACGCTGTGCAACCTCACCCAGCATTCCTATTTCAACCTGGATGACGGCGGCGCCGGCGACATTCTCGACCACCGGCTGATGCTGAACGCCGGCGCCTATCTTCCGGTCGATGGCGACCTGATCCCGACCGGCGTCGTGAAGCCGGTCGACGACACGCCGTTCGATTTCCGCCAGGCGCGGCCGCTGCGCATGGAGAGCGAGGGCAAGCAGCTTGCCTACGACCAGAATTTCTGCCTTGCCGCGACGCGCGGGCCGCTCAGGCAGGCGTCATGGGCGCAGGGCGCGAATTCCGGCGTCGAGATGGAGCTCTGGACCACGGAGCCGGGCGTCCAGCTCTATACCGGCCAGTATCTGGCGCCACCTTCGCCGGGGATCGAAGGACGTCATTACAAGGCTTTTTCGGGCTTCTGCCTGGAGCCGCAGGTCTGGCCGGACGCGCCGAACCGGCCATATTTCCCACAGGCCACGCTATGGCCGGGCCAGATCTATCACCATGTGACGGAATACCGGTTCCGGCTGCCTGGCGCCTGACCCGGAAGCCGGTTTTTCGATTCCACCTTCGGTCGTCTGTGTCGGTCTTTCCCAAATACGGCGAAACCGGCCCTAATTCAGCGCGGCCCTCACGCGCTCCGCTTCGCACTGCTTCATGCGGAACATGCCGGTATTGGTCTTGGCCTGCCCGACCGTCATGCAGACCGGAAGTCCGGCCTTCGCAGCACTTTCGGACAGGACGGAGTCGTCCTTGAAACCCTGATAAGGGAACATGCTCTCCGCCGTCCAGTCGGGCTTCATACGCAGCACCTTGGCCGCGGCGGCGGCTGCTTCCTGCTTCTTTCCGATCTGCGCGGCGCTCATGGCGACAAAGGCGGCCTGACTGGGCGACTCGCCGAGCTGCTTCGCCGTTGTGTAAGCTTCATCGAACTGGCGCGCCGCGAAATAGGTTTGCGTGATCGGAAAGTTCCACCAGGAGGGATAGCGCGGGTTGAGCTTCAGCGTCCGTTCCACAAGCTCCAGGGCGCGCTCCGTCTGCCAGCCGGCGTAAGTCCAGGCGAGCTGCATCATTGTGTCGGCATTATTAGGACCAAACTGCAACGCGAGCTTCTGATAGCGTTCCGCCTGTTCGCTGTCGTTCTGGTAGGCGTAGGCCACCGCCATCGTGAAATTTGCGGTGGAGTCGTTCGGGTCGAGGGCGAGCGCTCTTTCTGCATACTTCCGCTGGGCATCGACCCATGCTGGAAAGTCGATGACCGAGCCGATATCCATCTCGATCGCATAGGTGATCCCCATGTCGCGCACCAGCGGCATGAAATCGGGAGCGAGGTTCAGCCCCTTCTCGAAATACGCCCGCGCCTCGAGCTGACTCGCCACGGTCATCCTGTGCTTCGCTTCGATGCCCAGCAGCCAGTAATCATACGCATTGAGGCCGGTTGCATTCTTGCGTCGCGCCAGCGTGCGTTCGGCTTCCGTCACCTGACCCTGCCAGCCGGTAAGCGTGGTCGCAATTTTCTGCGTGATCTCGTCTTGAACTTCGAGCAGTTCAGCTGCGAGGCGATCGTAGCGCTCCGACCAGACATGTGCTCCTGTCTCGGCATCGATCAGCTGTGCCGTCACGCGAATGCGGTGGCCATCTACTTGCAGGCTGCCTTCCAGCACATATTTGACGTCAAGCGCTTCGCCGATTTCGCGCACATCGTGGGCCTTGCCGCGATAGAATTCGGCGGAGGTCCGGGCGATTACCGATATATCGCGGTAGCGGGCCAGATCGGTGATGATGTCCTCAGTCACGCCGGTGGCGAAGCGGTCCCACCTCTCGTCGCCGTTGATGTTTTCGAAGGGCAGCACGGCGATAGCCGGTGTCTCGGCGCCAGATTTCGTTGTCGGAAGGAGGTAGGCGGCGGCTGCACCGATCAGGATCATGAGACCGGCGGCGAGGCCCAGCCAGGATTTGCTGCGTAGCCCGAGCAACCGAGCGCCGGCAACTTTCCTGCTATCTTCGACCGCCTTTTCCGCCTCCAGCACATAGCCGCGCTTCGGCAGGGTCCGGACGATCTCGTGCCGCTCGTCGCCGAGCGCTTTCCTGATCTCGATGACGCACTGGACAAGACTGTCATCGGTGACGGCGATGTTTCCCCACACCGTCTGCATCAGTTCATCCTTGGTGACGATTTTTCCCGGCCGGGCGGCCAGCACCTTCAGTACCTCGATGGCCTGCGGCCGCAGGGCAATGGCATGCCCGCTCTGGTCCGCGATGGAGCCGCGCTGAAGGTCGACCGTGCGGCCGTTCAGGCGAATCGGCGTCAGCGCCGAGCTGTCCATCGGAACGTTCCCCACGGGGGCGAGGCCGGTTGGGTCTCGTTGCGGTCAATCTACAGCAAAGCCCGCCGTCATTCCAGCAATCGTCGAGGATTTAGTCGGCGATCGGAAGATTTCGTCCGATTTCGTCAGCCCATCGTGCTGCTCTCGTTACGGATGGTGCCGTCGGGCTCATCCTGCGTCGAGTCGAAAAAGAGGCGGAACGCAACGATTGTCTGTCTGCGTCCGCCCGTCCGGCGGATGGAGGAAATGACCATGACCAGACTTTTCGCTGAATTCGCATTCGCCGGCCTCGTCTGGACCGGAACCTCGGCTGCGGCCGAACTGGCGCCAGGCAGCGGGCATAGCGTTCATCTCGCCGCCTTCGACGGCGTCGTCTACTATACGGTCGAGCAGGACGGCTACCGGGTTGTGGCAACATTGGCATCCGGAGCAGA